>CANRVH010000010.1 GCA_947643225.1 uncultured Clostridia bacterium | reverse complement strand
CTACTGACATTTTCTCAAAATGATTTTACTGACATTTTCAAGAAATTTTGACAGTATTACTTTTGGTGTTTGATTTAAATTTTATATTTAAAAAGGAAACATCAATATACTTATCTTTTTTCTTTTTCGTATTTTAATAGCTATAGTAAAATTTGATTATTCATTATTGTAGTTGCTGCAACCACTCCATCATTCATAGCAGTAATAATTTGATTTACTTCTTTTTCCCTAACGTCACCTATTGCAAAAATATTTTTTATATTTGTTCTACAGTATTCGTCTGTTTTAATATATCCTTCTTGATTTGTAATGTTTAGATTTAAAAACTTTTCTGTAGCTGGATCATAGCCGATAAATATAAAACAAGCATTACAAGTTATTTCTTCATTACTTTTTAAAATCACCTTTTCTAAGTTTTCTTTTCCTGCAAATTTTTTTATTTCACTGTTATATTTTATGATAATATTTTTTTTGTTTCTTAATTCTTCTATATTATCTCTTCCTCTAAACTCATCTTTTCTTACTAAAATTGTTACTTTGCTACATATGTTAGAAAGAAATAAACTTTCTTTAATAGCACTATTTCCTGCTCCTACTACAATTACTTCTTTATCTTTATATAATGGCCCATCACAAATTGCACAATAACTGACTCCTTTACCAAGAAAATTTTCTTCTTTTAACGCATTTAACTTTTTAGGACTTCTTCCTGTTGCAATGATAATATATTTAGCATTTATCTCTCTTTTTTCTGTGATGATGATATTTTTCTCTTTTTCCTTTTTTATTTCTTTTACTTGTTCAAATAGGAAAGGAATATCTAATTCATTTACTTGATTGTAAATATTATAGGCTAAATCTGTTCCACTTATTTTATTGTTACCAGGGTAGTTTTCAATTGTTGATATATAATTTAACTGACCTCCAGGAGCCTTTTCTTCTATAATACAACATGAAATTCCTGCTCTTTTTAAATATATAGCAGTTGTCATGCCTGCTACTCCTGCACCTATTATGATTACATTATATTCCATTTTAATTTTTCCTTTCTATATCATGATAAAAATCTCTTTTCTTATCTGTTATTAATAATATTAACCCTATTATGATGAAAAAAATAGAAATAAGCTGAGCTACTTTAATATTTGCAAGCATTAAGCTGTCTGTTCTTAAACCTTCTATAAAAAATCTTCCTGTAGAATACCAAATTAAATAAATTCCACTTAATACTCCTACTTTTATTTTTTTTATTTTTCTAACTAATATCAGTACAATGAAACCTAGAATATTCCAAAGTGATTCATATAAAAAAGTGGGGGTATAATATTCACCTGATATCTTCATTCCTTCTATTATCCACTTAGGAAGATGGATATTTTTTAAATATTCATAGGTTGTCAATGGCCCATAGGCTTCTTGATTAAAGAAATTGCCCCATCGTCCTACTGCTTGTGCGATAATTACCCCTACTACAATCATATCTAATGTTTTTAAAATATTTAACTGATGTTTTTTACAAAAATAAATCACATACAATGATCCAAAGATTAGTCCTCCATGAATAGCTAGTCCTCCGTTATATATTTGAATGATTTCAATAGGGTGTTGTAGATAATAACTTAAATTGAAGAGAATATAGTATATTCTAGCTCCAAGTAGTCCAATTATTATGGCATAAAATGACATATCAATCAATATGTCTTTCTGAATATTATTTTTTTTCATTTCTCTATAAATTAGAGTTATGGCAAGTAAAATTCCTAGTAAAATAAAAACAGAGTACCAATATATGCGTATAGGACCAATACTGAAGACAACTCTATTCAATGGTGTCACCTTCTTTTTTAAATTTCCTCATAATTGGTTTAATAATTATTTCCTCTACTATAATATTACAAATAGATAAAAGAATAGAAATAATTAAGGCTATCCAAATATTCTCTAAATTAAAATGACTTCCTAAAATCCAATCTACGAGTTTTAAAATAAAAAGATTGATAAATGGATAAAAAAGTCCTAAAGTCAATCCTGTTATTGGAATAGTTAGTCTTACTAAGATGGGTTTTATTGTCTTATTTAATATATAAAGAGTTAGAACAATCAATAATGAGTAAAGATAAAAGTGTTCTTTTTCAATATACATACTTTTAAAATTTAAGGAAACTAGCATTAAAGTAAGAGTATAAAAAAAGATGTATAATAGCCAATCAAGTAGTTTATTAATTCTTAGCTTTCCCTTTTCTCTGATAATTAAATCCATTTATCTCACTCTTTTCATAATAGTTTTTTTAAGAATTTTCCAGTATAGGATCCTTTTATTTTAGCTACCTCTTCTGGTGTTCCCTCTGCTACTATTTCTCCGCCTAGATCTCCTCCCTCTGGTCCTAAATCTATAATATAATCTGCTACTTTTATGACATCTAGGTTGTGTTCTATTACGACTACTGTATCTTTATTATCTACTATTTTTTGTAAAATTGCAAGTAAGTGTTTAATATCTTCCATGTGAAGTCCTGTTGTTGGTTCATCTAAAACAAATAGAGTTTTTCCTGTTGCTTTTTTTTGTAATTCTTTAGCTAGTTTTACTCTTTCGGCCTCTCCTCCTGATAGTGTAGGTGCACTTTGTCCTAATTTGATGTAGCCAAGTCCAACATCTTCTAATACTTGTAGTTTATTTTTGATCTTAGGAATATTTTCGAAAAATTTTAAAGCCTCTGATACTCTCATTTCTAGTACTTCGGCAATATTTTTATCTTTATATTTTATGCTTAATGTTTCTAAATTATATCTGGTTCCATGGCATACTTCACAGGGAACATAAACATCTGGTAGGAAGTGCATTTCAATTTTCTTGACTCCATCACCACGGCATGCTTCACAACGTCCGCCCTTTACATTGAAAGAAAAGCGATTTTTTTCAAAGCCATGCATTTTAGCTTCCTTTGTTGTTGTAAATAATTCTCTAATATCATCGAATACTCCCGTGTAGGTTGCTGGATTACTTCTTGGTGTTCTTCCAATTGGATTTTGGGAAATAGATACTAATTTATCTAGATTATTGATCCCTATTACCTTTTTATGAGGACCTGGTTTTTCTTTACTATGATATAAACTTTGTGATACTGCTTTACACATAATGTCATTGATTAGGCTACTTTTTCCGCTTCCCGATACTCCAGTAATACAGGTTAGTGTTCCTAAAGGGATTTTTACATCAATATTTTTTAGATTGTGGCTAGCTGCTCCCTTTATTTCTAGATATTTTTTATTGCCTTTTCTTCTTTTTTTTGGGATTTCAATCCTTTTCTCTCCATTTAAATACTTTCCTGTAAGGCTATTTTTATTGTTCATTACTTCTGTTGGTGTTCCTGCCGCCATCACTTTTCCACCATTTTCACCAGCACTTGGTCCAATATCTACTAGATAATCTGCTGCTAGCATGGTATCTGTATCGTGTTCTACAACAATTAATGTATTACCGATATCTCTCATTTCTTGCATCGATTGAATTAACTTTTCGTTATCTCTTTGGTGAAGACCAATACTAGGCTCGTCTAAAACATATAATACACCTGTTAGACGTGAACCGATTTGGGTAGCTAGTCTAATCCGTTGTGATTCTCCACCTGATAGCGTTGCTGCACTCCTTGATAGTGTTAAATATTCTAATCCCACATTAGCTAGAAAATTTAGCCTCGATTTAATTTCTTTTAGGACTAAATCTGCTATTTGTAGTTGTTCTTTTGTTAGTTTTAAGTGATCAAAAAATACTAATGATTCTTTAATACTCATACAAGTTACTTCATGAATATTTTTTTCTCCTACTAAAACTGTTAAAACTTCTTCTTTTAATCTCGCACCATGACAACTTTCACAGGTATGTTCAACCATATAGTTTTCTAACCAGTCTCTAATCCAACTACTACTTGTTTCCATATAACGTCTTTCTAAATTGTTGATAATTCCTTCATAATAATCTTTACTATTATAGTTATTTCCGCTTTTAGAAGAATATTTAAAAGTTATTATTTCATCTGACCCATATAAAATATAGGATTGTTGTTTTTTCGTTAATTTATTAAAAGGTTTGTCCATATTAATTTTATAATGTTTGCAGACACATTCTAACTTTTTGTAATCGATGCTTTCTGGATCATCATTTAGGGTTTTTATGGCCCCTTCTTTAATACTTAATGATCTATCTGGAAGAATTAAATCCTCATCTATTTGTAAATTCATTCCTAAGCCTTTACAGTCTGGACATGCTCCATATGGTGCATTAAAACTAAAGGTACGTGGTTCTAATTCTGGTAGAGAAAATTCGCAGTATGGGCATGCAAATGATTCAGAAAACACTAATTCTTTATGATTTTCTCCTAAAATTTCAATCACTACTTTTCCTTTTGATAGTTTTGTGGCATTTTCGACAGACTCTGTTAGTCGAGAATAGCTTTCTTCTTTTAATACAATTCTATCTACAATTACTTCTATCTTGGATTTTTTATTTTTTTCTAAGTTGATTTCTTCTGATAAATCATAGTTTTCACCATTAATCCTTACTCTAACATAACCATCTTTTCTTAAGTCCTCCAATAAATCTTTATGAGTACCTTTTTCTCCATCTACAACGGGAGACATAATAATCATTTTAGTATTTTCAGGATATTCTTTTAATTTGTTTACCATTTCCTCTACACTTTGTCTTGATATGGGGATATGATGATTTGGGCAATATGCTACTCCTGCTCTAGCAAATAATAGTCTTAGGTAATCATATATTTCTGTTACTGTTCCTACTGTTGAACGGGGATTCTTACTGGTTGTCTTTTGATCAATACTAATAGCTGGACTTAATCCTTCTATTGAATCTACAGCTGGTTTTTCACTATTTCCTAGAAATTGTCTTGCATAGGCAGAAAGGCTTTCCATATATCTTCTTTCTCCCTCAGCATAAATGGTATCAAAAGCAAGAGAGCTTTTTCCGCTTCCTGATACTCCAGTCATAACAATTAATTTGTTTTTGGGTAGTTCTAGTGAAATATTTTTTAAGTTATTTTCACGGGCACCTTTAATTATTATTTTATCCATACTCCATCACCTGGTGCTTATTATAACATATTTTTTTGTTTTTACTTAGTATTTTTAGTTAATTTTATAATTATTAAAAAATAGCTAGAATTTTTTTGTTCTAGCTCGTTATATTAGTAATAATCTTGCTCCATTTTTTAATCCAGATAATTTTACTATATTATTATTATTAATGATGTTGCCATCTATACTATTATATAAAAGTGCTTTAGGATTGACTTGATAATACTTTCCAGATAAATCTTTAATGGTATTTTGTATTAGTTCTATAATGATTGCTATATTCTCATTAATTGGGATAAACATATCATATTCCTCATCTATTGCTAAAATATAGACACTAATTAAAATTTTGTCCATCTTAAAATCAACTCCTAATCTTTCTTTTTTTATATGTATTCTAAATAAAAAAGGAAGAAGTTAATCACCTCTCCTTCCAAAAAAATAATTTTTCTCTATTTATAAGCAAAATAGCTAGTTTCAACTTATAAATACGCAGTTTATGTCCCTATAAATGACTGAGTCCTACTCTCATATTCAATATTCTTATTCTAATTTTCTATATATTATATTTTCATATAGAAATATAAGTGCGCACTGTTTAGGTGATTAGCCTATCATTTGTAAAAATACCATCATAATAAATTAAAATAATTTACTATATGTATTGATAATAAGAATATTTACTATATACTTGTAATAGTCAACTTTTACTAATCTTCAAAGTATAACAATTACTTCAGATAATAACAAAATTATCTATCAACCATAATGATAATCATGTCGTTTTTCGACTATATTATTATTATCATTTATTATTGACATTATTAATATATCATACGTATATGTTTGAGTCAATAGTTTTTTTGATTTTTTTTGGTTTTTCTTTCATTTATTATCAATAGTAAAAAATGTTAACAAAAACTGTTAACATTTTTTAATTAAAATATTGAATCTAGATCAGACATATCAACATTATTATCTTCTTCTATATCATCATCTAGTATTGGAACAAGATCTTCATCAGAGACACTTCCGTTGAATTCTTCATCGTCCAATTCTTCAACTTCATCATCACTAACATCAATTTTATCTGTCAATGATATATTATTTTCGTTTAAATAATTAATCGCTATCTTTAAATCTTCGGGCATATTTTCATTAATTGGAATCTGTTCAGTCATATATTCACCTTTTTAATTAGAATTGAATATCACTAGATATAGCCTTTGAAAATACACGTTGTAAAGAAGCTTGAAAGTTTTCTACTCCTTGTTCAAAAACAACTAGTTTTTGATAATGTTTATTCATATCTTGATACCACTTATTAGCTGCCTTGTTCCCATACCAAGAGGTCTTATTCATCAATTCAATATCTTGTTGTAATTTTCTAATATGGGCTTGCAAGTTAGCTAAGTCATTTTTTACTCCATTATATGCTGTTCTTGCCACTTTTGGGCTTACACCTGATTTTACATTTCCTGCCATTTTGTTTTCTCCTTTCGATTATTGTGTTTTCATTTGATCAACTGCATTTTGTGCTTCCATAAGATTAGTAATCATTGCTAATACATATTTTTGGATAGCATCATCAACTTTATTTTCTAATCTTGTCTTATCTGTAGCCATATTATTTTTATATGCGTTACATTTATTTACACAAGTTTTAGCAAGATCTTGCCATTTACCTTTAGTTGCCTTATTATCTCTTAACTTTATATAATCCTTCTTAATATTTTCCAAATCCTTTATAATGTTATTTAGATCTGTTTTTATTGCTCTTTTATGGTCAATCACTTTTGATGGATCTATAAAAAGTTCATCCGTTGACTGATTAGATATCGTTAGACTTTTAGCTAGTGCCATTTTTACATCTCCTCTCTATTATTATATCTTGATTATATCACATGTATTTTTTTTTGCAATATTCTTTTATTAAATTTAACATATCCCATTCCCTTTTTTTAGTTTTTTGATGATTATTCCAAATTAATGAATTTAATATATTCTTTTTGATTGTTTTTCATGATTATCGCATCATCTCTAGTTATCATGTTATTATCATAATCGTTTTCCGATATAAATAACTCCTGAGAATCAAATTCTGCTGAAATAATTATTCCATTCCTTAAATCAACTAAATTATACCATTCGTAATTATCAACACTTTTTAATAATTCACAATGATCAACAATGACGAATCTTACTTTATTACTATTTTTGGCTAATAGAATTAAATCATCTAAACCTATTATTTGTTCATCTGGATTTTCTTCCTTTTGTTTATTTAAATGTGAATTTAATTTAGTATAACCAAAAATGGTTATTATATATTTATTGGTATTTGTTGTATCTTCTAATATTTTATTAATATTCTTATTTAGCGCAGATAATACTGCCTTAAAATTTGAATTATAGTATTTTACCTCTGGATTTTCAATTTTTAAATAATCGTATGCTGATAATACAATATTTTTAGTATTATCTATATGGCAGAATAAGTTAATTATAGCTGGTAAGAAACTTTTAATACTGGCCTCTTTTCCATAAATTGCTATATTAATTAATTGATCGAAATTGTAAAAATATGGACAAGCACTTTTTATTTCTATTCCTATTGGTACTGATGAAAGTTTCATTGTTTCATTTTTGAATTGTGAACTTGTAACATGACTAGGTATAGTTGGGATTTTAGGGGCCTTTTTTGGCATAATCCTATTTAACTCTTTTGTAATATATTCTAAATTTGAATCCAAATTATCATAATCAAATATTAAGGATGCCTGAAATTCATAGACATTATTATCTAATTCAATTAATCCTCTTCCAGGATTATCATTTGGTACGATATCTCCACTTGGTAATAAGTATGAATAATCGGTAGGATCACTTAGTTTTAAGGCTATCTTTGAAGAAAAATTGTTTTCTAATGAGTAACCAAGAGAGGTTGCTACTCCTGTAAAGATAATCATTATTCCATAGCGATTGCATTCTCTAGTAAATGGTCCTAAAAAATCATCATAAATATTTTCAAATTGTTCTTTAAAAACATCAAATCCATTTATGATGATGATGATATTAGCAAAAATACTATTTCCATTTTTAATATCATTTTCAAAACTACCACCATTTGTAGCATAGTATTTTTTTCTTTTTTCTAATACCTTTTGTAGGAAATAAAACATTTTAACAATTTTTTCTTTATTTCCTATTGTCAAAACTTCTCCAACTTGAGGTGCATTTGAAAATTTCTTTAGTGTTTCTGCTACTAAATCTATGATATAAAAATTAACTTCTTGTACACTATGTGTAGTTATAATTGAATATATTATAGTAAATAATAAGGTTGTTTTTCCACTTCCTGCTATTCCTGTAATATAAACATTGCCACCTTTACTTAATGCTAGTCTAACTGGTCCTTGCTTTTGATTAGTCGGATCATCATATTCACCGATTAGTGGATTAATATCAAATGGGTTAATTTCAATGTTATACTTTTTTCTAATGCTATCTATATAAAGAGTTTTAGGAACATTGTCAAGCCACATTTGTTGATACTTAAAATTAATCGAGTTAGCGATTTCAATTAAATATTTTAATACATTAGTCAGTTCTTCACCTAAGTTTACCGTTTCATTTTTTTTCTTTGTATCATTAGATACTGTTTTAATAATTTCACCTTGATCATTAATAAAATCAACATTTGTTGTGTATTTTGTATTTATTTTTTCAGAGGGAATATAGCCCCCTCCAGTATAAGCAGATTGACCTTTTACAAAATATTCATCATAGCCAACTTGTAAGTAAAATCTTCCAGCCTCTTTAATAAAAGCTGCATCTGGCTTTCTAATCATTTCATTACTATCTTCTGTTGTTTGGACTTTACAACATACTTTAAATTTACTATTACTCCATATTTGTTCGTCAACAACTCCTGTTGGTTTTTGAGTTGCTAATATTAAATGAACTCCTAGACTACGTCCTATACGGGCAGTACTAACCAGTTCATCCATAAAATCTGGTTGTTGAGCTTTTAATTCGGCAAACTCATCACAAATAATAAATAGGTGCGCTAGTGGTGTATCTAGTTTTCCATCCCTAACTAATTTTTGATATTTATAGATATCTATTGTTCCCGTATTTAGTTTTTCCTTTGCTTCATTAAACATTTTCTGACGTCTTTGAAGTTCGCTTTTTACTGATACTAATGTTCTTTTCATTTCGGATTTATCTAAATTGGTTATTGTTCCCACTAAATGAGGAAGCTTAATCCCTGTCTTTCTATTTTCAAAGGCTCCTGCTAATCCTCCTCCTTTATAATCAATTAAAACAAACTGAACTTCATTGGGGCTGTAATTTACGGCTAATGATAAAATATAGGTAATAATGAATTCACTTTTCCCTGATCCAGTCATTCCTGCAATTAGTCCATGTGGTCCATGTTTTTTTTCATGCAAATCTAGATATAATAAATTGGCATTGGCATCTATTCCAATAGGAGTTGCTAGGCTATTGACAATATTAGAATTTGTCCATTTTTGGGTACTATTTAATTGTTCTATTTTTCCAACTCCCATCATTTCTAAGAAACCTAGGCTAGTAGGCAGAGTACTAGATTCATTATTTTCTATCTTTAATGGGGTATTGCATATTATGGCTATGCAATTTTCAATGTCAATATCATTATAATTTTTACCGATAAATTCTGGTGTGAATTTTTGAATATTGTTAGCTGCCATTTCTGTTCTAAAATAGTATCCTTCTTTTTCGGTATAGTTAATAAAGTTTTCACAACCATCAGGGATATTTGTTACTTTAGAGTCAAACATAATCATTCCAAAACCCTGGTTTTCTTCTTGATCCAATATATCATTCACTATTTTTAAATTCCTATAGATCGAGATATTATCGGATAAAATTAAATAGTATGGCAATTTTTTTTTGTTTTTTGTTGTCTCTGAATTATCTTTTTTGGCATTTTTTCTTTTGGCTAGCTCTTTTTCTAAATAGTCTGATATAATTTGCCCATCATCATAAGAGTCCGCAAAATACCTAAAGTCTTTTTCCTCATTCCAGCAATAATTGCTATTTTTTAAATAACTTAGGGAGAAAGTTTTAGCATGATCAGATAGAATGATAATTTTTAACTCTGTATAGCTGTGGTAAGCAATTAATTGTAATAGTATTGCATTCATGTAATTGCTTTTTAATTCATTTGGTCCAATGAAGGCAGTAACATTTTTTTCATATAATGATAAAAAATAGGGTGCTTGTTCTAGATAACTGTATTTGTTTATTAATTGTTCTACTTTATCTCTTAGTTTGTCCTTTTCTTCACTATATTCGGTTGGTTCAAAGTAAATTTTACTATATAGGGGAACTTTGCCTATTCCTAGCCTAATTGATAAAAAATATTTGCTATCATAATTTCTAGAGAATAAATTTGGATTCTTACTTGCAATAGCATCTTTGCATTCTGTTAAAGATAAATATCTTCCTATTAATGTTGCTTTTTGGGTATTTACCGCATTTTTTAATACTTCTTCTTTGGTATTTAAATATTTAGTATATTTTTTTATTCTTCTTCTTTCATTATTCATTTCGATGAATTTTTCATAAAAGCGTTCTACGAATGGCCATAAAATTCCTGATATTAACATTCCTACACTCATAATAATTGTCATAAAGTTATCTTGAAAATTTTGGTTTTTATTATTCATATTTAAAAAAGCATTATATCCCATAATTAAAGAAGATGCACTCATTACAACTGATGGTACTATCGTTAAAAATAAAGGATCATGTTGATTCTTATACTTTTCAGGAGGGGGAGCGATGGTCATTTCTAATTTTTCTAAAGCATTTTGAAAAACGGGGGTTTTAAAAAAGTAGTCTTTTTCTTCATAAAAATCTTTATAAAAATCAGCATTTGCTTTATAATTTTCAACAGCTAATTTATAGATGGGATTATTAAATTTACTAGACATGATTACCGCTAGTCCATTGGGACTATTAATATAAATATTAGAACCTAATACTAATACTTTTAACCCCATAATAAATATTTTATCAAAATTATTTAAAATAGCTTGATCTTTTCTTATATTGTTGACATATATAGGAATACTTGGATTTAAATTTCTAAGCGAAAAACTTCCATTAACATAACTTAATTCTAATTGTTTGTTTCCCAAAACAGGAAAATTGATGTCGCAGGATTCTTTACCAAATGTAATGATTGAATTATCTAGTACTGATCTACATGTAAATGTTGGATCATAAACTGGTGCTACATAAGTTAATACACTTTCTGTTCCATATACTATCAATTGATAAAAAGTATATAATTTTAATTCTATTTCACTATTATATACTTGATTGTAATAAATTTTTACTTCATCATTATCTTTTATAATCCATTTACCATCTCGAGCTGTAACACTAACTAGGCTTCGTTTGTTTCCACTAGCATCATAATCAGATAGGATATAATTACCAGATACTTCTAGAGGTAATTTGAATGTATAAATTTTATTTGCTTCTAAAAAGTAAACAATCATATCCCACACCTCTTTATTCTATTCTTTTTATTTTATCATATCATAGAATATAAAAAAGAAAAAGGAATTTTACTTCCTTATGATATTATGATAAAAGTATGAGAATTGTACCATTTCTTATATTTGTATTGTATAATAAGATATCTGATGAATACTTCTCTCCTGTTTTTGCATTATATATGCTGTTAGAATTAGAAAGTTCTATTTCACTATTTGTCATTTCATAAATCGCTTGATTTAATAAGTCTATAATATTTCCTACTTTTTTATTAATAGGAAGATAGATATCATATGTTTTATCTATTTCTGGAACAATTAATTTAACTATTACTTTGTTATTAATAAATATCCTCTCCCTCATTATTTCCTATACTTTTTATAACCTGATAATTTCCATTTTCTATAGTATAGATTACTGTCTTTACATTATTTGTGATATCACTTTTGCTTAGTGAATTGATTTGAAATATTGTCTGGATATCTATTCCTTTTCCAACCCAAATGCCATTATGATGAGAAATTGAATGATACCATTTTTCATTGATTATTTTCCTATATGATGTATAATTATCAATTAAAATAAAATGACTATTTATTAATTTGTCTTGCTCAATAAAAATACTTGATAGTTTTTCTATTCCTTCCTCTAGTACTTTATCATAGAGATAACCTATCCCTACTATGAAATAGAATATCTTCCTTTTCTCTTGTTTTTCATTTTCAGCTATATTATTTATCGTTGCTGTGAATTCATCATTATGATATTCAATATTGCCATCTAATTCACTCAGTGTATCAGAAAAGTCAATGATACATATTTTTAGGTTTGGTAAAGATGTAAATAATTGAATAAGACTTGTTATAAAACTATTTTCTGTTAAAATTGATTTACCAATAATCGATAATATTTTATTTTTGGCAAAATCATATTTATATATTGTTCCATCAGTAATATCTATTCCTATTGGTATATTATTGGTATCCTCTATGTATGGTAGCATATAATCTATATCAATATGTTTAGGAATAATTGGGATTTTTTTTGCTTTAGTTGTAAAATTTTGATTTAACTGTTCTGATAGCATTTTAATGATATCATTGATCTGATCTTTGATGTATATATAAGCGCTTTGGAATTCATAAGCGGTTTCCTCTATAGAAATAATCCCTCTTCCAAAATATTTTGCAGGAATTAGACCATATGGTGCGTTTAGTGTATATCTATATTCTACAGGATCCGATATTTGCATGGCTATTTTGTTAAAACATGACTGTGAAATTCTAGAAGAAACACTATTAATTGCCGTTGCAGTCATAATGAAAATGATTCCATATTTCGATGAATCTCTTAATAAAGATCCATAGTAATCTAAATAATCCCCTTTATTTTCTATAAATGATTCATATCCATTTAATATGGTTATAATAAAAGGAACTTTTTTTCCACTGTTTTTGATATATTCTGTATAATTGCCTCCATAATCTGAAAATAATTCTTTTCTTTTATTCATTTCTTTTTCAATCATTTGAAATTCATTTAACACTTTTTCCATATCATCTGATAAAATTACTTCTCCAACTTGAGGATAGTTTTGGAATATTTTTAATGTTTCGGCTCCAAAATCTAGAATATAGAAATTTACTTCTTCTGGTGAATGATTCATACAAATGGAGTAAATTAGGGTTGTTAATAAATTTTCTTTTCCGCTTCCTGGATTACCATATATCACTAGATTACCTGTAGTTGTGAAATTAATTGTTAATAGTTTTTGTAATTGTTCTTTAGGAAGGTCATATTCTCCAATTATTGGGCAAATTTCATATGGCTTTGCTTTTTAATTATATTTCTGAGCTAAGTTTGCTAGATAAATTTCTTTGGGAATACTAGGAAGCCATAATTGTTTAAATTCAATTTTTTCTCTTAAAGCAATATTATAAAGTGTTTTCACTATATTGGTTAGTTGGTCTCCATAATCTTTTTCTGTTGTTTCCTTTATATTATCTGTTATTGTTTTAATGATGTCTCCATTATTATTGATAAATTTAATGCTGTCGTCGATATTTTTCATTATGCGATCTGTTGGAATATATTTTGCTCCTGCCCAAGCTGATTGACCTAGTTCAAATGATTCATTATAGCCAACTTGTAAATAAAATCTACCTGTTTCTTTAATGTAGGCTGCTTCTGGTCGTTTTAGCAGTTCATTGCTATCTTCTGGAGTTTGCACTTTTAGACAAACTTTGAATCTTGAATTGGACCATATTTGGTCATCTACTACACCACTTGGTTTTTGAGTTGCTAGAATTAAGTGGACTCCTAAACTACGTCCTATACGGGCTGTAGAAATTAACTCTTCCATAAAATCTGGTTGTTGTGATTTTAATTCTGCAAATTCATCTGAAATGATATAAAGATGAGATATGGCCTCACTAACTAGACCTTTTCGATAGTATTTTTGATATTTATAAATATCTACTGTACTTTCTCCTAATTGATCTCTTGCTTGATTAAATAGTCTTTGTCTTCTTTTTAATTCAGATTTAATGGATACTAATGTTCTATTCATTTCACTGGTATCTAAATTCGTGATCGTTCCTGCTAAATGGGGAATTTTTACTCCTGTTTCTCTATTTTCAAAGGCTCCTGCTAAACCTCCTCCTTTATAATCAATTAGAACAAATTGAACTTCATAGGGATGGTAGTTGACTGCCATTGATAAAATAAAGGTGATGATAAATTCGGACTTTCCACTTCCTGTTGAACCAGCTACTAAACCATGTGGTCCTTGAAATTTTTCATGTAAGTCTAAATAAAATAATTTACCATCTTCATTCACACCAATTGGGGTTTGGAGACTTGTTGTTGGATCATTGTTTGTCCATCTATTAACAATATTTAATTGTTCTATTTTTCCTACTTTATACATTTCTAAAAAATTTATACTAGTGGGAAGGGTTGCTCCACTGTTTAAAAATGAGACTGGAATATTAGCAATGATTTGAGCATAGTCCTCGATATTTTGATTTAAGTATTCTATATTGAAATTAAGTTGTTCCATATTACTTAAGTCTTTGCCTGAAACACTACCACTTTGCTCTTTTATTTGAATAAATTTGTTACTTTTACTAGGGACATTTTGCATACTAGATTCTATGGTTAACAAAGAAAAACCTAAATTAACTGTGCTATTTACTACTTTATCGATAATGCCCAATTTTTTTGTGGAAATAAAATTATCTGTAATAATTAAATAGTATTCATCAAAATTTTTATAAACATTTTCTCTAATATCTTCTGTTTTCTTTTTATCTTCTGTTGTTTGATTTGCATGTTTTAATCTTTCGTTATAAATTACTTCTAAGTAATTGGATAATTGTTTCATTTCCTCAGCAGTTTTAGAAAAAAAGTGAATACTTTTATCTTTATTGCAAAGATGTGGTAAGTATTTTAAATAATTCCAGTCATTTGCGCGTTCCTCACTTGTTAATATTACTATTTTTAAATCTATTCCACTACAGTAAGTTATTAGTTGAAGCATTAGACTGTCAATTAGTTGTTTTCTATACATAAAATTTGATTCTATAATTAAAGGTAATACTTTATCTTCTATTAGGGAAACTGTTATTGGTACTTGTAATAAATTAAGGGGAGTCTCTATAATTTTTTCTACTTCTTCTTTTAGGTTATCATCTTCTAAGGAAAATTCTTCCACTTTAGCATCGATTTTAATGTATGACTTTCTATTTCCTATTCCAAGTCTTAAATTCAGAAAATCTTGATCTGATATTTCTCTATTCCAAAGCATTTTTCTTTCTATGATATTTTTAGTTAATTCGGGAATACTTAAATTATTCTCATATAGAATAATTCTTTCTTTTTGAAGTTCTTCTGTTATTTCATTTCTTTTAGTATTTAGATATTCTGTATATCTTCGCTGTCTTTTTTTCTCTTGTTTTTCTATTTTCTTTTTATTATATTTATTTAGTAATATAGGAAATAAAACACTACCAATTAACATGGTTAAACAAATGATAATTTCCGTAATTGCACTGACTATATTGCCATCTTTATCGGTAATACTAAAGATAGCAATTACTCCTGTTATTGATGAGGAAATCCCCATCATTACTGTGGCACCAAGGGTTAGAATGGCAGGGGGTTCATCATTTTCTTTTTTTTGTGGAGGGTTAGTAATTACAATAACTTTTTCTTGAATTGTCTTTTTTAGTCTAGGAGTATGAAAAAAAGCTTGATTTTCGTCGTATAAAATAATTGCTTTTTCTGTATCTTTTACAGGAGTGTAGTGATTTTCTCCTCCTAACATATTAAAGTTTTCAAATGTTTCTAGAGTTGTTTTTATTAAGTCATTGGGATTATTTATTTTAATAAAACTATTCATCCAGATTATCTTTAAACCATTAATAAAAATAACATCTCCTAAATTTAATACTGCCTGATGACATCTTTTTCCATTGATAAAAGTCCCAAAAGTCCCTCCAGCATTTTCTTTTAATAACCATTGATTATTCGTTTTTATAACAGTAAAATGTAAATTACCTATTCCTGATACATCATATTGAATATCTGTGTTATTTCTTCCCAATGTTATACTATTTTTATTTAATAAAGAAAAATTAAAATAAGTTACTGGTGTTTCAAAGCAATACATTTTTATATATTCATCTAAGTCGCTGAACTTAATTTGATAAATGTTTCCGTCTTTTAGTACGTCTTTTGTTATTTGAGTAACTCCTTTAGTTACTGATGTTTCATAATTACTAGAGATGGTCCACTGGCCATTTTCTGCTGTTAAAACAATATTTTCTTCTACCTTATCTTTGGAAATATATTCAATTAAATATGAGTCTTCTACTTTTAATGGTAATGAATAATCTTTTATTTTATCATTATCTGTAATGTAAACCTTCATAACTACAACCCTCATTATCTATCTTTAATATTAAAAAAGTGTATTTTTTGAATTTGTTCCAAAATATACACTAGTCTGATTATACTTTCAATAGTATGTTTAGCTTTTCTTTATTGCTGTATTTATTCCTACTGCTGATTGATCATTTTTTTTATATTCTATTTCAATATTTCCTAGTTGTTTAATAGTATGATTGATATATTCAGCTAATTCTTTTTCTATTGAGGTATTGATTGATTTAATGGCATTTCTTAATGCTGCCTCAGTTTTTGATCCTTTTATTGCTTTTTCTATATTACTTGTACTAATTTTCATTGGAAATGCTCTTATATCTCTTACATATCCTTTAAGATCTTGAGTTAGTGTTGCTACAGCGCCTTGTTTAATTCCTTTTATGGCCATTTTCTTCTCCTTTCTTCTTACCTAAGTTTGCTTTTATTATTATTTTGCATATTTCTAAAATTATTATAATCTTTATCTATTGCATCAAGTACTGTCTGTTCACATTTAGTGATTGATGTTTTTACTTTGTTAATCTTTTCTTGGAAAGTTCTCCAAAATTGGTCTGAATCTGTTCCAGACCATAAATTTCTACGGTCTTGATCAAGACTTGTATAGTGCCCTACTGCTGTAAGTTGACGACGATACTCCTTAAATATACCTTGAATATTACTTTTTAATGCGTTTTTTCCTGCATCATCACGTGCATAAGTTGCTTTTTGCATTGTTATTGCCATTTTTTTACCTCCTTTACTTTTGATTACATATTAAGTATACCCCCCCCCCCTTCGCCACTGTCAACAATTAGTTGACATTTTTCGACAAAAATTTATATTCAATTAAAAAAGTTAATACTATTTTTATATATTAACTTTCTACTTATCACTTTTTAATTCAAATAGAATATCTCTTAGTTCCATTGCTCTTTCAAAATCTAAGTTTTTAGCAGCTTCTTTCATTTCAATTTCGATATTTTCAATATTTCTTTGTTGCTCTTTTTTAGACATTTTTATTTTTTTATCCTTTGTTGTATCAATATTAGATATTACTTCCCTTATTTCTTTTTTGATTGTTGTTGGTGTAATGTGGTGTTCTTGATTATACTCTTCTTGAATTGTACGACGTCTTAGGGTTTCTTTTATGGCATGATCCATACTATCAGTTATTTTATCTGCATACATGATGACATGACCACTGGCATTTCTCGCACATCTGCCAATTGTTTGAATGAGACTTCTTTCACTTCTTAAAAATCCTTCTTTATCGGCATCTAAAATAGCAATTAGTGATACTTCTGGAATATCAATTCCTTCTCTTAATAAATTAATGCCAACAACACAATCATATTTTCCTATTCTTAGGTCATGAATAATTTGCATTCTTTCTAGAGTCTTTACTTCTGAATGAAGATAAGCTACCCTTATTTCTACTTCTTTTAAATAATTTGTTAATTCTTCTGCCATACGAATCGTTAATGTAGTAATTAGACTTCTTTCATCACGTTCTATTCGTTCTTTTATCTCAGATATTAAATCATCTATTTGCCCTTCTGTTTTTCTAATTTCTATAGTAGGATCTAAAAGTCCTGTTGGTCGAATGATCTGTTCAATATATTGATTATTTGTATGCTCTAATTCATAATCTCCTGGTGTTGCTGATACATAAATAGCCTGATTGATTTTTTTCTCAAATTCATTAAATTGTAGTGGCCTATTATCTAAAGCACTTGGTAGACGAAATCCAAAATCTACTAAATTCATTTTGCGGGCTCGATCTCCATTATACATTCCCCTAACTTGAGGAAGAGTTACATGGGATTCATCTACTACTAGTAAATAGTCTCGGTCAAAAAAGTCCATTAACGTGGTTGGTGTTTCCCCTTCTTCTCTTCCTGCCATATGTCTTGAATAGTTTTCTATTCCTGTACAAAAACCTGTTTCTTGTAGCATTTCTATATCATAGTTAGTTCTTTGCTCAATTCTTTCTGCTTCCAGTAGTTTATTATTTTCTTTAAAATAGGTTAATCTTATTTTTAATTCTTCTTTAATTTTTTTTACTGCTTCATGAAGTTTATCATCACTGATTACAAAGTGACTTGCTGGAAAGATGCTAATACTTTTTTTATTATTTAGAATATTTCCTGTTAAACTATCTATTTCACTAATTCGATCTATTTCGTCCCCAAAAAATTCTATCCTATATCCTGTTGTATTTTGATTTGTCGGAATAATTTCTAAAACATCTCCTCTAACTCTGAAGGTTCCCCTTTTAAAATCTAGATCATTTCTTTCATATAACATTTCTACTAATTTTGTTAAAACTTGATCTCTTTTTACAACTTGTCCTACTGCTAAAGTTAGCATTTTATTTTGATACTCTTCTACTTCTCCAATACCATAGATACATGAGACACTGGCAACGACAATAACGTCATTTCTTGATAGGAGATTACTAGTTGCAAAATGACGTAGCTCATCTATTTCATCATTAATTGAAGAGTCTTTTTCTATATAAGTATCTGTTGATGGTACATAGGCTTCTGGTTGATAATAGTCATAGTATGAGACAAAATAGCAGACTGCATTATTGGGAAATAATTCTTTAAATTCACTATATAGTTGACCTGCTAATGTTTTGTTATGTGCTAAAACTAATGTTGGCTTATTTACTTCTTGAATGACATTGGCAATTGTAAAAGTTTTTCCTGTACCCGTTGCTCCTAATAAAACTTGTTCTTTTTTACCTTCTTTTATGCCTTTTACTAGTTCTTTAATTGCTTTTGGTTGATCACCACTTGGTTTATATTTTGATACTAATTCAAACATAGCTCCTCCTTACTATGACCACTATCAGCCACAAAATTCGTGTCCTTTTTCAAAAAATTTGTGTCCAAATTCTTCAAAAGACTATCTATTTTTGGTTGAAAACGAATAAAAACGAATTTCGGCCACAAATTTACAAAATAACACTAAATAATATTGCTTAATATTAGGCTTTTTTCAATAACATATTTTAACACTTATTTCATAATAAGACAAGGAAGATCAAGCATGATTCTCTGTTATTAAAATGTGCATTTTTTTAAATATTATTTATATAATCATTTACAGCTAAATTCGTGTTTGAATTGGATCTAGATAATAACTTTTTCCATCAATAATTACTAAACTACTAAAAAAAATCATATATTTTCATAGATAAACCTGTATTAGGAATCCTCCTCCACCCTTCTTTAATTTAATTATCATAACATAAATAAATTTAAATAGTTTTTCTTTATTCTATTTATCTTTTGTTAACTATATTTAAATTGATATGTTAAAATTATTTATTTATTATAGAGGTGTCTAATGAGAGAAACAATTAAAAATTTAAAAAAAGTGTATTTTTATGGAAAAGAATTTAAAATAAACTTAATATTTGAAGTTTTATGTTCCTTTATAAGAGTAATAGTTGCTGTAATCATTCCTTTAATAACAGCAAAACAAATAGTTTATTATACAGATAGTGCCTGGAAACAAGTCATCTATGTAAGTATTATCTTAATTTTGATTTCATTACTTCAAAATATAAATACAATATTCTTTAGAAAAAACACTCAAGTATTTAGAAGAGGAACAGTAAAAAATATTCAATTAGCTTTAAGTAAAAGTATTCTTAAAATAAAACAATCAGAATTAGACAAATCTTCACTTTCAATATTTGTTGAAAGAATAGTAAATGATACAGACAAAATGTCTTTAATTTTTACATCTGGAATGAGTAATTTAACAAGTATTATTTCAAGTATAGGTTGTTTTATAGCTATATTAATTATTAATTATCAAATATTTATATACTATCTTTGTGTATCCACTATATTAATATTTTTATATTTAATTAGAACAAAAAAGTATGGGATTAAAGATAATGAATATCGTCAAGAATTAGAAAACGTCTCAGAATTGACTTATGAGTTAGTAAGAGGAGTACGTGATATAAAAATGTTAAATATTAAAGAAAACTTTATAGAAAATTTAGATAAAAATATTGATAAACAGATATTAAAAAATTTTGAAATGAGAAATGTTGATATCATGTACAATTTTTATACCGATTCGTTGATAAATATTTTTGAATTTTTCTTAATTTTATTTTTAATATACTTAACAGTTCATAATGTAATTGATGTATCGGTTGCAATTGTCTTATTTTCATATAAATCAAATGTTATGTTAAATATAATGGAAAAGGTATCAAACCTTTTACTTGAATTTAATAATTTTAATATTTCATGTAACCGAGTTTTCTCCGTTTTAAGTTTTCAAACAGAAAAATTCGGAACAAAACATCTAAATAATATAAAGGGAAATATAACCTTTCAAAATGTCTGTTTTTCTTATAATAAAGGTCATAAGGTACTAGAAAATATAGACTTTACTATTAATAGTGGACAAACGATAGGTATTGTAGGAAAAAGTGGAGTAGGTAAATCAACTATTTATAATTTATTATCTAAATTATATGAACCCGTTTCTGGTCATATTTATCTTGATGGGATAGATTTAAATAAATTAGATGAAGAAACAATTAGAAGTAATATAAATGTTATTAGTCAAAATCCTTATATTTTTAATTTAAGTATAAGGGGCAATTTGAAACTAGTAAAAAAAGATTTAACAGAAAGAGAAATGATTTCAGCTTGCAAAATGGCCTGTTTAGATGAAGTTGTTGAAAATCTACCAAATAAGTATGAAACTATTTTAGGGGAAAATGGAGTAATGTTATCAGGTGGACAAAAACAAAGACTTGCTATAGCACGAGCTTTTCTTCAAAAAACAAAAATTATTCTTTTTGATGAGGCAACAAGTTCATTAGATAATGAAACACAAATAAAAATTAAAAAAGCTATTGATAATTTGAAAGGGAATCGTACAGTTGTTATTATAGCACATAGATTATCCACAATTACTGATTGTGACAAGATAATAGTTTTAGAAAATGGTAAAATAATTGATTCTGGTTCTCATCAAGAACTTTTCAACAGAAGCAAAACTTATCAAAGACTTTGGAGAAAAGATTTAGCAAATAAAAAGAAATAAGTAAAAAAATATCTAATAAAGCTATTTATCCTAGATATATTTATTAATTTATTTGTAATAATCTTTTTTATTATCCCTTCCTTTAGTAGCATTTTATTTATATCGTTACTCATCTTGTTATTAACATACATCAATATAATCTATATCAAAAAAATCTCATTCATCCAAATTCTTTGAACTGGTATAACACCTTGAACATTTCTAGGTATTTTAAAATCTTCTTTTTCTTGTTTTTCAATATTATTTAACGGTTTTATCATTTTTTCTTTAACTCCTCACTTTCTTTAGGCTCTAAATTTGGTTTTACTGCTTTATAATAAAAATTTTCTGATTCAAACTTTAATTCTCGTGGAGTCAATATTTCAAAAAAATAAATGCTATTGTAAAGTCAACCTATTATATTTGGAAAAAACCATTCCTACAAAGCATAATGTTCCTAAAATGCAAGTCCAAGATATATTTTTCTTATTAAAATATAAACTATATAAAATATGCTAATACAAAAAAACATGTTTATTTTCTTCGGAATTATAGATTTCAAATGAAGCTCCCCCAGAGCAAGCTCTCAATCGTCTACAAGACGATTGCCACTTTCGAGTGGGGGGGGGTTTTTATCAGTGACTACAAAGTAGTCACTTACACCTTTGTTAAAAGGTGTGGTCTTACGCTGTAAGTAGCGGGGAATTATACCCTAGACTAATGACCATATACCATATGCTCATTAGTTATTAAAATTTACGACACAAATAAAAACGGATTTTGATCATAAATTTTATTTGTTCTTTTGATATTTACTAGTGTTATTTAGTTCTTATGCTGAAATTAAATAGCATTAATTAAGCCATAATATAAGATTTTAGGGGTGTATCTATAATATGAGACAAAATAGCAGACTACATTATTAGGAAACAATTCTTTAAATTCACTATATAGTTGACCTGCTAATATTTTGTTATGTGCTAAAACTAATGTTGATTTATTTACTTCTTATATGACATTGGCAATTGTAAAAGTTTTTCCTGTACTCGTTGCTCCTAATAAAACTTGTTCTTTTTTACCTTCTTTTATGCCTTTTACTAATTTTTCTATTGCTGGTGATTGATCTCCACTTGGTTTATATTTTAATACTAATTCAAACATCTCCTTATTACGACTATATTAATCCTAAAAATTTGTGTCCTAATGATTTTTGATCATTTTAAGTCTGATCTTTTGCTTGGATGCAAATCGATTTATAATTATATATTTTAACACTTATTTTAAAGCAAAACAAGGAAACACTATATGTTTCCTTTACTCTTATTTTTAATTTTTTATTTTACTAAAAGTATAATTATTAAATCAATTCTTATATCAACTATTATAGAATAATAAAATTTTAGAATATGTTAACAATACCTTCGTTTGCATTCACCTCAACTATCATGCCATCTTTTAGTATTTCAGTTGCATTTTTGCATCCAATTATACATGGAATTTTCAATTCTCTAGCGATTATTGCTGCATGGCAAGTAATTCCTCCTTCGTCTGTAACAATAGCTCCAGCTATTTTTAATATTGGAGTAAATTTAGGGGTCGTCATAGTTGTAACTAATATATCTCCCTTTTCGAATTTTTTAAAATCTTCTTTTTTGAATATTTGGCAAACTTTTCCTGTTATCTTTCCGTTATAGGCGACATTACCATTTATAATTTTTCCATCTTGAAATGACTTAATCAGAATATTTTTTGTTTCTAACCATGAGGATATATTGTCAACTAACTCTAATTTATTGTCAAAGAAAATATAACCATTTTCTCTCTTTTTAACTGTATCAATAGAAGGCATCTTATTTTCAAATACTTCTTCTATAAATAGGAATTTAATATGTTCTTGATATTCTTTTGTCAGTATGTTTTTAGCTTTAACATGAAGATATTCATTAGCTTTATACAAAATATAGTCATAATTGTTTCTAAATTCAATTAATAATTCTTGTAATTCACGGTTAATATTCTCAAAATAACCTGCTAAATTTCCTAAACTAGTAAATGGATAAATAATAAGCATGTTATGAATGAATTCTTTATAATTAAAATCACTTTCATCATTACTATCTATCATTTCATTTAAATATTTACAAGAGGACAAAGCTTTATCGTATAATTCTTTTGTTTTCTTTAGATCCTTTTGCATATAATAATAAATATTTTTAGGGTCTTCCTCTAAGGCAGTATCATTATAATAAACATTTGTTATTTCTTTTTCTTTATCGTATATAAATAATGGTTTGAAGTAATATAAATCCTTTGTTAATGATTTTATTCCTTCATATTCTCCTTTATAATATATTTCTGTTTCAATAATGGTTTTTTCTCTAGATATTACTTTTCTATAAAGATTTACTGAAGGATTATATGCTGTGATAGCTCGAGCTTGTAGAATATAAATTGTTTTTCCTTTCATGCACCATTCAATGTCCATTGGGGTAGCATATATTTTCTCAATTTTTAGGATTATCTTTTCTAATCGTGTTATCTCTTCTTCAGTAAGATAACATTGACCTTTAGTTAAATCAGAGCGAAAGGTTTGTCGTCTAACTAATAATGTAGTTGGGGTGACATTACCTGAAACCAATTGTTCTCCCAAACCTGGGCAAACCTCTATGACTGAATAATTATTGCCACTGTCTGTTGGGTTGACTGAAAAAGCAACTCCTGAATAATCAGCATCAATCATTTCCTGAACAATTATATTCATAACTTGATTACTTTCATCATTACTATAGGCAACAACGTTATCTTCAACTAAAGATTTCCAACAATTCTTAATTTTTATTAGCAAATCTTTTTTATCTACATTCAAAAAGGTTTCATATTGTCCAGCAAAAGATTTAATTGATCCATCCTCATTAGAAGCTGAAGATCTAACAGCAACTGCAGTAAAGTTATATTTTTTCCAAAAAGAAAATATTTCATCTTCTAAATCTTTAGGGAAGTTAGCTGTTTCAATCTCTTTTTTAAATTGTTCATAATCATTTGAAATTTCTATATGATTAAATTTTAAAAATTTTTCATAAGCCTTTGAAGTAATAATAAAAAATCTAGGAACATTTAGATTATTTCCGACTAATTTTAATAAAGAATTAGCTTTTCCTCCAAAGTCATAATTAATTTCTTCCTTATCTCCAATAATATAATTCATACTAATTCCTTACTACATTCTTCGTACATGCTCAATTGTATCTTTTACTGTATCTTCTAAAGTTTGATTTGAATCATTTGGATTAAATAATGTTCCATATCCTCCAGCTTTTTCTATACCTTGGATATTTGCTGTTGAATCATCAACTAGCGCCATTTTTGAAGTAGGTACGTAAAGACGCTTTTCTGTATTATAATAAAATTCAGGAGTTGTCTTATAAGTATTAATATCAGGATCAGTTGTTACAATCTGATATTTTTCTTCTAACTCAGGGAAATAATGATTTAAAACATCATGAACTAATTGACCATCTTGTGTTGCGATAGCAAATTGAACTCTTGGATATTCCTCTATTAAAGAACTTATTATTTTATCTTCTCTTTTTCTAACTGCATCAATACGAGCACTTATAAGTGTTTGCTTATCTATGTCACCTTTTTCTATTAATTCATCAATCAATAATTCTCCAGCTAAATAAGGTGCTACTTTAGGAGGTTTTGACTTATACAACTCGGTGGCCTTAATTTGTACAAGTTTATCTTCTAAATTAAAATATTTTGCCATTTCTTCTATATCTTTTCCTCCATATAGTTTTATAATATTTGCATAAACTTCTTTAGGATTAGGATTATCCTTAAAAAGAACACCGCCACAATCTAATAAAGTAAGTAATTCAACATCTTCATTTTTCATTATATTCATATTATATCATCTTCCTTTCTAATTAATATATCATATATATTTTTTTTATGCAATTTTACGGACTAATTAAGAGATGAATGTCATCCACAAATTATGTATCTTCATCTAATATTAGCAGTGTTATTTTGTTCTTATTTATCTTCTTTGATTTCTTGCACTAGTTCTTTAATAACTTTTGATTGATCACCGCTTGGTTTATATTTTGATATTTCTCTCCTCTTTAACGACTATATTAATCCTAAAAATTTGTGTCCTAATGATTTTTGATCATTTTAAGTCTGATCTTTTGCTTGGATGCAAATGTTAAACTTAATTTTACTAAATGGTATAAAATAATTTTTAGCAATATATTTTATTTTTATAATAAGAAAAATTTTGTATACTCTTTATGACTATTTTAATTTACTATATTGTCTTTAAATTACTACTTTATGTTTAGAAGACTTAATAATTATGCCATTTTTTATATCACTACTATTATTAAGACTAAACAAATGAATATTGGTCTGTTTTAATTTTATAGTGCTTATTTGAATATTGTATGATAATATATAAGCCCCTATTAATTCTTTAGTTATAGGATTATAGAATTCAATATATTTTTTAAATGAATTTAGAGTTCCATCTTCTATCATATTCCTTAGTTCTTCGAGATAAGTATCGATTAATCCCTGTATTTTTGATAGTTAAATTCTACTGTATATGATATTTCTTTCTCCTTTTCTGATCTATTTTTAATTTGTATTTTTTATTTTAGCTATTTGCTTGAAAATTTTTAATTTCTTTTACTAATCTTTTTCCTGGTATATTTTCTTGTGCGTATTCATTTAGATTATATAATAAAGTAGATAGTTCTCTTCTTTTTATCTTTATTTCTTGATCAATATCGACAGATTCCATAAGTATTTTAACACATGCACTGATTTGTTTATACTCTGGGTTATTTTTAACTTTATTTATTAGTGCTTTTGCTATTTCTTGTATAATTTTTCTATAGTTCTTTTTTGTTTGTTCTTTTGTCATGTCAATTGATTTTAACTCTTTTACTATTCTATTTGTTAAAAAACCTATTTTTTCTTCTGTTACAACAAAATGAGAAAGGTTGATCACACTTGGAATATATAGTAAATGAATAGTATTTAAGATGAAGAAATCATTATTTTCTCTTATTTTTTTAGGTACTGTTAAATAACTTTT
This sequence comes from uncultured Clostridia bacterium, assembly GCA_947643225.1. Classification (GTDB taxonomy): domain Bacteria; phylum Bacillota_I; class Bacilli_A; order RF39; family UBA660; genus UBA2730. The sequence goes on along the minus strand of CANRVH010000010.1, from coordinate 15,297 downwards.
ATCTTCATATAATCTTTTAAAGGAGTGGGGAGTTCCTTTTCTAGCACATATATAGCTAACAGCTGATAATTTGGTACCATTTAATTTATCATCTTGGGGAGAGCTATATATCCAATAATACTTATTTAAATTTAAACCAAAATTTTGTAATGATACCATTTCCTCTTCATCACTATTTAAAAATTTCTGATAAAGTTCTTCTATTTGACTAGTTCTATTTTTTATATTACTCATTTTTCCTAGTAATTCTTGCATTTTTTTATAGAACTTTTTCATTTCCTCTGTAGATAGATAAGTCTCTTTATCATGATCTAAAAACAAGTATTCACTTTTATCTTGTTTGGTACTTAATATCTCAATAAACATTTCTAGTCTAATATCTAAGGGAAGCTCAGATACTAAAAATTTATAAACTAATTGAGGTGTAGTAAAAAGTAATTTTTGTATTATATTAAATTCTGTATTTACTCCATTATATGGTATTCTTTTTAAATCATCTCTGATTATTTTTTCTTTATATCTATATGAGTTTCCAAAATCTTTGAGATGATCTTTTTCTTTTCCTTTCTTACTTTGATATTTTCTAATGATTTGTTGATATTGATTATATAATAAAATTAAAAGCTCTAAAATTGATTCAGCTTTATAAGGAATGATAACATCATGATCCTCTAAATCTTTTATTACTTTCTCTACTAAGGTAATTTCTATTAAATTATAGCTATCTTTATTTGAACTTAGAAATTCATAAAGGGAAATCATATCATAAACTGCTGTTTCGTTTTTTCTAAATATTCTAAGATCTTCCTCTAAATTATCTAAATCATTACTTTTTTCTATTGTCTCCATAAATGTCCCCCATTTAGTAGCTTATATTATATAGTTATTCTTATATGATGTAAACCTTTTTGGGTTCTTTTGCAGTTTTTTTGAAAAATTGCTCTAATTTTGTTTAAACCTTTCTTTAATATTATCAAGAGGAGATATGATATTATGTCAAATACTATTTCCTTTGACCTTTTCTGACTTGTCATAATATACTACTTTTCTATCTTTTCTTTCATAGTTATTCTTCCTTCTTATTTATTTTTTTATAATATTGTACGATCTGTTTTATGAATTTTTATTATATCGTTTTTTATTATCGTGCAAATTTTTCAACAGAAATTGTGGATATTTATAATTTGTTTTTTGATTTTCCACAGTTTCTGTTGAAAAAAGAATCAAAATATTCTTGATTCTTTATCGATTATTCCATCTTGAAGGAAAGTGTAGTCCTAAACTACTTGGATTAATTGATGAATTTTGAAATGCAGCATAAGTACATCCACCTTGGGCTTTCCAATGACATTTTGTTATTTCTAAATGTAGGTGATCACCTGTTGAGCATCCTGTTGTTCCCATATAACCAATTATACTTTCTTTTGTTACTTTAGCGCCTACTCTATAATTACCATAACGACTTAAGTGAACATACATTGAATAGATGTAACCTCCGTTATAATTGTGTCTTACTACTACTATATTAGCATTACCATTACACCAACCACCTGCTGGCTTACACCAACTATTCTTACAGCTATCCTGATATATAGCTGCTATTTCTCCCTCTGCTATTGGATGTATAGCTGAACTTCCAGTCATATCAACTCCTCTATGGCCATAATTCCCAGTCCATCCTCTACTATATTTTCCGCTATCTATTGGTCTTTGAAATGTTCCAACACTTGGGAGTGAACTTCCTGATGATTGCATTACTCTAAATTGACATGCCCCTATATCTTCTGTTGTTCCACATCCTAATTTTTTATAGTATGCAAGATTAGCTTTGGCTTCTTTTATTTGAGTTTCTACTGATGGCATTGATTCAACAATTCCTTTTGTATCTGCTTCTATTCTTTCTTTTTCGCTTTGTAGTTTATTTTTTAGGGAATTCAACTCTTGTTGTTTGTTTGATAACTCAGATTTCTTACGGTTATTTTCTGCAATTAGCTGTTGTAATTCTTTCATGATTTGGTCATTATATTCAGTCAGTTGTTCTACAATCGATACTCTGTATATCATATCTGTGATTGTTTCGGCTCCAAAGGCATATTCTAAATAAGCATTATCCCCATTCGATACTTGATAATAAGCGATTATTTGTTTACTTTCTTTACTCTTTTTTTCTATTTGCCTATTACTTTCCTCTATTTCCTTTTGTAATGTATTAATTTGATTTTTTGTTTCTTTTATTTGATTTTCAAGAGAAGCGATATTTTTTTTGATTTCAGCTACTTCTGCTTCATTTTTTGCTACTTTGGCTTGTTTTTCTGCCAATTCGGCTGTATATTTATTTACTTCTTGTTCAAATTGGGCAATTGTTTTAGCATGTATGTTTTTGGGAGATAATAGTATTATTCCGATTAAGAGTAAATATTTTACTTTTTTTCTATTCATATTACACCTTCAAATATTTTCTAACAGCAGATGAAGAGCCGATCATACCAACTATAATACCAATTATTGCTATCATTAGTGATACCGTATAAATAAATGGATTAGGATGAATTAGATTTACTAAGGGAGTAAAAACGTAACCATTCATTTTATCATATAATGCAGGATACCCAAAGATTACGATTAATATTGGAATAATAGATCCTAAAAGTCCTAGAAACATTCCTTCAACTATGAATGGAGTTTTAATTGTAAAATTGCTTGCACCAACTAGTCTCATAATACTAATTTCTCTTTTTCTTGAGTATATTGTTAATTTAATAGTATTAATAATTAAAAAGATGGTTACTAATATTAAGGCAAGCACTGCCCCATATGTTACTTTTTTTATTGATTCAAAAGCGGCGATTAATTTGTCTACCATTCCTTCTCCATATCTAACTAATGATACTTTTTCAATCTTTTCAATTTGTTTTGCTGTCTTACTGATTTCTTCAGCTTTATTTACTTTAATTTGAAATGTATCCTTTAAGGGATTATCTTTCTCATCCCAATCTGCCATCACGGCATTAAAAATATCGGATTCTTTTTGCATTTCTTCTTTTATTTGCTTTTTACTTTCATACTTAATTTCTTTTTGATTGATATTAGAAATGTCCTTTAGTCTTTCCTTAATTGTTTCAATTTGTTCTTCTGTAGCATCATTTTCTACAAAAACAACTATGGTTAAGTCTTTTTCTATTTCTTCCGTAAAATTTGATACATTATATGATGCAATTATTGATATTGCTACTATAATTAAGGTAATTGTTATACAGGATATTGAAGCTAGAGATAAACTAAAGTTACGGAAAACACTTTTGAAAGCATCTCTAATACTTCTTCCCAACATTCTAAGTATTTTCATTGTCATAAGTTCCTTTCACTTTATTATTTACTAGTCTTCCCTCTTTTAAAGTGATGACCTGTTTTTTCATCCTGTTGACGATTTCTTTATCATGGGTTACTACTAAAACCGTCGTCCCCCAATCTTTATTAATCTTTTCAATAATTTTCATAATCTCTATTGATTTTTCTGGATCTAGGTTTCCAGTTGGTTCATCACATAGTAGCATTTTTGGATTATTAACGATTGCACGAGCAATTGCCACTCTTTGTTGTTCTCCTCCTGAAAGTTGATCGGGATAACTATGAACTTTATTTTTTAGTCCGACTATTTCTAGTGCCTTTAACACTCTTATTCTCGTTTCTTGCTTGGTTGCCCCAATAACTTCCATGGCAAAAGCTACATTTTCATATACTGTCTGCTTTGGTAGAAGACGATAGTCTTGAAAAACGATTCCTAGTTTTCTTCTTAACTTATAGACCTTGCTATTTCTTAATTTAGCCACATTAAGTCCTCCGACTACAATTTGACCTTTAGTTGGTTTTTCTTCACGATATAACATCTTCATTAAGGTACTTTTTCCACTTCCAGAACCACCTATGATAAAAACAAAGGATCCCTTTTCAATATTTAGATTTAAGTCATAAATGGCTGTTGTACCATTTTTATATTGTTTTTTAACATTTTTTAATCTTATTATGTCCACTTCTATCATCCACCTTATGCAATACATTATACCATATATTTCGACATAACAAAAGACAATTATTACCAAAATAACTGTCTTCTACTTTATTGATTTTTTGAATAGACATATACTTTTGCATTTGATTCTTTTTCGATATTTTTTACTATTTCATACTTTGTATTATCTTGTACTGTTTCTTCCGTTAATATTACTTCTTTATATACATTTGGATTAAAGCGTATTTCTGAATATGCACACCATGTTGTATCGGCTATTATCTTTTTTAAACCTCTAGCACCTCTTTTAGTATCATAGGCTTTTTTGGCAATTGCATCTATATATTCATCTGTGTAACTTAATTTTACTCCATTTTGACCAAAAATTAGAATTTGTTTTCTTAATGGTGACTTATTTGATTCTAATAGAATTCTTTTATTGCTGTTAATATTTAGATCATTCATATGGATAACTATTGGATGTCTACCCATAAACTCTCCAGTCATCATTCCTTTTTCTATAAAATCAGCATCAGTTGGTTCTATTATTTCTCTTTCATTGCTAGAAGATGCAAATCCTGCCACTTTATTATTTAAATTATGGTATACATCTGAGAATGCTCCGCCTGCAATAATTAACATCTTATTTGTATTAATTTCTATTGAATTATTTGATGTTATCTGTTGAGGATTTGCACATGCTTTATAGGTTGAACCATCCATAAACTTTAATAAAATATTTAAAACTCCTTGTCCAGCTATATCTGACTTTTTTGCTGATCCTTTTTTATCTATTTCATCGAAGTAGATAATTGCCTTTTCTGCTCTTTCTAGATCTTTATCACATTTTACATATAAATCCCATAAGACTTGTTCAATGTTTTTGCCTGTATATCCTGGTATAGTTATTTGAGTTGAGTCTACTATATGAAAGTCTCTGTTAATATATTTAGCTATTAAATTCATGGTTAATGTTTTTCCTACACCTGTTGATCCTGTTAATAAAATTCCATCTTTTTCTTCATCTGAGGATGTTAGACGATCAATTTCAGTTATTAATCTTAGTAGTGGTTTATCTTGGTCAATAACTGATTCTTTTAATTTACTATATAATTTTTGCATATCTATGGTAGTTTCTTCTGGCTCATTTTCATCTAAATATTTTTTAGTTGGGTTAGTGTTTACATCTTTATTTTCAAGAGTTTCAACTTGAAGTTTTATAGTATCTATTAATGAAGTCATGTTATCTCTGGTAGCCAAAAATTCTTTATACATCTCTTTTAATTCTTCAAGATTATACTTTTTTGTTATTATATCTGATATAAAATTTACTAAACTATCATCCATTTCACCGTCTTCATCGACTGCTTTAAATTTTATATATGTTTTATTTTCGGTATCATTTATATTTTGGTTTTCTGCAATTAAATCTTTCGTTAAAAAATTCTTTATCCCTATAGCTGTTTGGTCTCTTTTTTGATCCTTTATATGCTTTATTAGTAATTGATTTGCTTCTTTTAGGTTAATTGGTAGGTAATATACATCTGGACCATTAATTACTACATAATATGCTATATCATTGTAATAACCTAAGTATGGTCCTTCTAACTCATAAATAGGTATGTCATATTCAATTTCTGCCAATTCTTTCATTTTTTCATACGATATAACGGATGAAAAGGCGTATTCTGTTTCAGAATACAATAAACATTTGTCAGTAATGAAAAAATATTGGTTACCACATCCATCTATAAATGTCTTATCCTTATCATCATAAGCTCCTACTATAGGACGAATCATATTAAATATATATGCATTTTCTCCTATTACTGTTTTTCTCATTAATGCAGCAATATAATCGTTATTCATTAAAAATCTCCCCTTGTTTATTTATATGTTATTACTATAAACTTATTGTGTTTATTCGTCAATATAAAATTTAAAGTAAGATGGAATACAAATAAAAAGGGCAAATGTTTTATCATTTAACCTTTTACATTATTTTGGGATATTGGATTCTGATTTATATTTTATTCTAGAGGTTGCCCACATTGATTACAAAATTTTCCACTTACCTCAGTATTTCCACATTTTGGACAAGTTCTTTTAGTTTCTCCTTGCTGATTATTGTTTAGGTATGGATCATAGGCAGTTGTTGATTGTCCGTTATTCTGATTATTCATTACATTATTGGTTACTGCTCCCATCATACCATTTGAAGCCATATTCATCATACCAATTCCCATGAATCCATTAGCTGCTCCATTTGCATTATTAGCGGCATCTTGAACTGCGTTAGCATAAGCTCCCGTAAGTGTTCCTTGTTGCATGAATGAATTCGATGATAATTCATAGTTATCGATTTTCTTATTAGATTCTTCATCTAATGTTACTGATTCAACAACAAAGCCTACGATGCTAATTCCTCTATCTCTAATTGGTTGATCAAAAACTTTTTCGTCCATCATTTTTTTGATTTCATCTGTACTACTAGGAAGTTCTAATACTGGTGTCTTGTGGTTTGAATTTCCTAATTCATTTAGGACATTTTGAAAAGATCCGATTACTTCTGAACGCATTTGTTCTGTTATTTCATCTTTTCTATATTCATCGGCTGTTCCTGCTATTTTTGACATAAATACAGCTGGATCTGATATTTTAAATGTATATTTACCAAAACATTTTACATCTACTCGTAATGGATTCATACTACCTGTCATTTGATTTGGTATTGGATGTGACCAATCTTGGAAGGGAACTGGTGCTGGTGTACCAAACTTATTATCCATAATTTCTTTTGCGTTAATATAAAATACGGCTTGTTCCTTACTAGGTGCGCCATTATAAACAAAGCGATTCCACATTTCTTTAAATACTGGCCCGAATTGTCCTGCAAAAAAAGTTGGAGATGTTGATCTATCAAAAGTATAGATTCCTTCTTCTGCTGTTGCATCAATTACCTTTCCACTTTCAAATATTATTGCCATCTGCCCAGGGGAAACCTGAATTGCACTGTCCTTTGAAATAATTCCATTAGGTGTTGATACTTTTTTCATTAAAATATCTTGTCCTAAATCTTCACATTTTATATAATCTTTCCATTGATCATGTAATGTACTTCCTACTGCACTTACTGCTGCTTTTATTAATCCCATATTATTTTACCTCTTTCCTATTTATTTTTTTAAAACCCATGTCCTCCACCGCCGTGACTGATTCCACTACTTCCTGAATGTGTAGAAGATCCTCCTCCACTTGATGTATCATGGTCAATATAGTGTCTAACTGTATTGCTATTAATCAGGGTATTTCCTAAATCATTGATTTGAATACTTTCCTTTTGTAAATATTGTTCAGCTGTTTCTTGTTTATTTACTAGCTTGTTTTTGCTAATCAGGATAATCATTATGATGATTGTAATGATTAGAGATATTATTGATGAAAATAACAGTGTACTCAATATATCCTTTTCTACTCTTCGATCTTGGCCACTTGGTAATCCAAGATTAGCATATTTACTAATTATCTCAATATATTCTGAAGTACCTTTGTAATAGTCTTTGTTAGTCATATTTTTATAGACCTTTTTTAGGGAAAAGTCTATTCGATGGTCATTATACATCCTAATAGCATTTCCTGTTGTTGTCATATAAATTTCTCTATTTTGCATATCAATTAAAAATAAAATACCATCTCGATTATTGCCTTTTCCAAAGTGATTATAATCGTAAAAGTCATCTGCATATTCTTGTGGTGAATTTTTATTATTTTCATTAACTGTAACTACAGCTAAATCCATCTTGTATTGATCAATATAAGTATTGATTTGTCTTAATAATTTTTCTTCTTCATAATCAGAAAATAAGTTCGCAAAATCATAAATTTTTTCTGTTTCATCTATTGCAGGAGTTGTTAAAATGTTGTTTTTATTTGTTTCGGTTACTTCTATTCCATTTGGTATTAAATAATCGTTTTCACTTCTTTGTTTTGTGTTGGTACTTGCATATACTGGAGTGATTAAAAAGATAAAAGATAGTAATATAATTAGAAATTTTATTCTCTTCATCCTTATATCATATATAGCACAATACATGTAATTACCTCCACTATACTAAAAATTAAGATGGAAAATGCTACTGTTCTTTTCATACTTAGTGGTATATTTCCTACCATTTTTCCTGTTTGCCCGTTCATAGCAAAAGTATAAGTCTTATCTTTATATTTAACATTTACCATCCAAACAGGCAGAAGAATATAATCATTTTTAATCTTTTTTATATTTAGTTTATTTTTGGATACTGTTGCAACTGCTCCTGTAATCGTTTTTCTTGTTGTCTCTATTGCTGTATTCATTGCTCTTTTCTCTGCTCTTTCTATAGCTTTCTTTTCATCAACATCATACTTTTCTGCTAAAAATCCTGAAAGATAGGCATGATTATATTCTACTAGACCTTTATAATGAAATGGTTCTAATGAGTCCATTAGGTCATCATCAAATCTTGATGAACCATCTACTAAAACTTTCTCAAAATTCATATGACTATTTCTTTTTGAAAGATAGGTATCTGTTTTGGTGTATTGATAATGAGAATCACTCCATGTTGTAATTCGATTATAATTAAAATCAATATTACCAGATACATTTAAGTCATAGGTCCAAAAAGGAATATATATTCCTGATATTTTTTCAATATTTTTTGAATCATTAAAAAATTTTGGCATCAATGGTCTATTTTTCGATAATTGTTTAAACTTTTCTATGGCATCTTGTTTTACATTTTTGAACGGTATGATTTGGGTGGGAATTGTTCCTTCCATAATTTTCTCTTTTAGTATTGCTGTACTTCCACAGTATACACAAAACGTTGCTGTTGTATTTTCGTCTGCCATTACCTCTGCACCACAGTTTTTACAGTGATAAACATCTAAGTCTTCTGTTTCTTCTTTTTTTGTTGATTTTTTTGTTTCTTCTTTTTTATTTTCTTCCTTACTACTAGCATTTTGGTATTTTTGCATTTCTTCTAAGGTAAATTTACTACCACAATACTTACAGTCCCACTTTTGATTCTTGGGGTTAAAATCTATTTTTGCACCGCATGCTGGACATTTATTGTCCAAAGCCTCCATTTTTATCACATCCCATCTCTAAAGTCAGTATATCATAAAAGTAATTTATTATTACGATTTATTTCTACTCCTTTACATAAAATCATCTAGTAGTTAACAATATCATTGCAAGTCCAAGTTCTTTTCACAATATCTAGATTAATGGTTCCACAATAAGTGCATTTATTTGTCTTTAATGATTTAATTGGCGAGCCACAGTTAGGACAATTTAGACCAAGTGATTTTTGACTAGCTGGTAGCTTTGTCGCATCAATAATATAAAGCATTTCTACTTTATAGCGATCTTGGACTTTCTTTTTTATCTTATTTCCCCTTTGGTAAAAATATTCTAAACTACTACTAAGGTATATTGTTGCAATACTTTTATTATTTTCATATTTACTTATCACCGTTTTATGAAATTTAATTGAATCGTAAGTAACAGTTTCTTCTTTTAAATCATTGATTCTGCTATCTATGTGAGCTTTAATTTTCTCATTTTTTATCTTACTACTATCCTTTTTCTCTATTGCTTCTAGATAGTCTAAGATTACCTTTTCACTCATTCTTTTTAGTTCATTAATATTCAGATCTTTAAAATCTTCTTTTATTCTTTCTAAATAAATACTATCCATACTAGATAGTGATTTAGGTTGGTCTTCATTTTCCCATTCTGTTTTTTCTATTAGTTGTTTAACAGAAGATACTCCAAATTGATTCATGATTTTTTTGATTTTTATTTTCATATATAAATAACAAAAGATAATAAAGGTAATTAAAATGAGTACTCCTATTAAAAAAGGCATATTTTATCACTCCTAATTACTTTATTATTTATTAATTTCTACTACAGCACGGATTCCCATACTATTCATAAAGTTCCCATTAATATTAACACTTTTGTTTGCTCCAATATAGTAGTAGTAGCCATATTCTTTATTATTTACCTTAAAATAACTAGTGTTCATTATCATATATCCGTCTTGTTTATCCATATTTACTGTTTGTTGACTTGATAAATAATTAAATATCCATTTGGGACAACCTATTGTAGTATTCTTGCACCCTAATGCTATTAGTTCCTGTACTGTGATCATTCTTGCTTTCGCTGTTCTTTCTGGTAAAGTATAAGAATTCTCTATACAATTATATTTTTCCGATGTTAGTTCACATTTTGTATAAGCATTTTCTTTAAACACTGTTGTTCCTATTGTATAAGTTTGGTTGTTTACGTTCTGCCATTCTTTTGTAGCATTTTCTAAAGCCGTTAAAGCAGTTATTGGTCCTTTATTCCCATTCCCATAAGCCCAATGCCAAGCTGTCTCTACTCCACCTACTTTAAGGTAATCCTCTTTTGTTATCCACTTTGTTTCTTCATCGACTATATTTCTTTGACTTTGCATTGTTATTGTTTCCCCTTGATCAAACATAACATGAAAAGGGATAATATCTGTATCATTTACTTTATATTTAATGATTGTTCCTGTAGGGCAACTGCCTATTTCCTTATTTTTATAGCAGTTTGTAGATTGGCATGTTGCTTCTTCTCCTGTTACGCAATAATTACTTGCACCATCTTCTTCGTTATAGGTATATGCTCCTATTTTTTGTATTTGACTAGCTTCTATTCTTAGTTTTTTCTTTAATACTTTATTAGTATGATCACTATTAAAATTACTTTCATCTAACCATATTTTTAAAGTGTATGTATTGCTTTGGTTTACGTCTAATGTGGTATTATCTAATATCTTTGTTTTTAGATTATAAAGATTATCTGTAGTTATTACTTTGTTGTTTTTTATTAAATTATATTTTACTACACCATCAGGAAGACGATTTTCGCCATTTTCTAAATCTACATCATCTAAAAATATGGTATATTTAGCTTCTATATTTCCTACATTTTTTATTTTAAAAGTATAGCCGTTTGTTTGGAGCCCTTCTTCATCGCTTATCGGAGTTTGATTTCTTAACTGAATTTCACCACCATTGGTATCATCAAAAACTAAATCAAGATTTCCTGCTATTATGTTGGTCGTTTTTTGACTATTAGTATTGATGATAAACCAAGCATAACTTGTACCAAAAAGAATAACGCAAGTCATTAATATTACTAAAGATAATATGGTTATTTGTTTTTTTTCATTATGATTTAAACCATCTAGTTTTATATTTTTATTCATAAAAGCATCACCTATTTTTTTTATTTTATCATAAATTATTTTTTCTTTCTACAGCTATCCTTTAATTTTTTAGCAAATTAAAAGATAAAGAGTAGGCTTTACTTTCCTCCCTTTACCTCATAGGCATCATTTACTAGATAAAATACTTGTGGATCTAATAGTTTAATACTTTCTGTTATTTTAAAATACTCTCTAGTTGGAATAATGGTTAAAATTAATTCTCTTTTTTTATCTAGAAATCCTCCTTTTACATTAAATATTGTTGCTGTATGGTTCATATCTTTAATTAGAAAATCTTTAATTGTTTTTTCTTTTGAAGTTAAAATATATATTGCTTTATTTTTCGCTGTACCTAATATTACTTTATCAATGATTAGACTATTAATAAATAAAATAATAATAGCATACATGATCATCGTTGTCCCAAAAATCATGCTTCCTAAAATAATAATAATAAAGTTTATAACAAAATTACTTTTTCCGATTGGAATGTTATAGTACTGATAAAGTATTTGACTGATGATTGGTAACCCTCCATTACTAAAACCTGTTTTATAAAGCATTCCATTGGCTAGACCACTAATTACTCCAATAAATATTGATATTACTAGTAAATCTGACATATCGATATATATATTTTTTGTTATGTTGCTTGTTAATTGAACTAAAAGTGGGTAGATAAATGTTGCCATTAATGTTCCACTAGTCCTATTTTTCCCTAGGAAAATATAACTTAATACTAACATTACCAATGATATAGCAAAAATTGTTACAGAAGGATTCATTTTATTTACATAATTATTGATAATAGCAAGTCCATTAACTCCTCCTATTACAATTTTTGTTGGTTGTAGCAAAAGATTATATAACAATGCTGAAATTAGTAGGGAGATAAACATTGTAATATATCTAGATAGATTCGATTGATGAGACATTTCCAAGACATTTTTTTCTATCTCTTTTTTCTCCATTAGGCACCTCCTGCTACTTCATAAGCATCTGTTACTACAAAGAAAGCTTTTGGGTCTATTTCGTTAATTCCTTCTTTAAACCGATAATATTCTTTTGTTGGTAAAACACACATTAAGACATTTTCCTTTTTCTTTGCATAGCCACCTTTAGCACTTAATTCTGTTACACTATGCTTTAAGTTCTTAATGATGTATTCTTTAATTTTTTCGTCTTCTTTTGTGATAATGTAAAATGCTTTAGAATCAGATATTCCAAGTATTACTCTATCAGTGATATAACTAATTATATAAAGAAGCAATAAAGCATACATAATTTTATTGATTCCAAAGGCTAGACCACTTAATAAAACTATGGTTCCATCACTAAAATACATGGCATTTCCAATACTAATTTTACAATATTTAGAAATGATTTGGTTAATGATATCTGTTCCCCCTAAACTAAATCCTGCTTTAAAGATCAAACCTGATCCACTTCCTTGAATAATACCAGAAAAAATTACTGCTAATAGTAATACTGATGTGTCTAAGTCTAAAACAGAATTGATATTTTGAGTAAGTTTAACGAATATTGGAAAAAGTAAACTTCCTAAAACAGAGTGCATTGTTTTTTCTTTTCCTAGAGTAAAATAACTGATTACTAAAAGAAAAAGATCAACTAGTAGAATAAATAAGGAAGTATCTATTTTAAATACATGGTGAACAATAATGGATAAACCACTAATTCCACCTGGTACTAAATTATTTGGTGAACAAAAAAGATTAAAGGCTATTGCTACTAATAGTGATCCTATTACTAGTTCTAGATATCTTTTTATTCTTCCTTTTTGATATATTTTTTTAAAAATACGATTATTTTCTTCCATTTTTATTTGCCCCTTTTTAAATATCCATCTACAAATAAATCTAAGTCTCCATCTAATACTTTATTTACATTGCTAGTTTCAATATTTGTACGATGGTCTTTTACCATTGAATATGGATGCATAACATAACTTCTTATTTGAGAACCAAATTCAATATTTTTTTCTTCTCCTTTAATATGGTTTAATTCTTGTTCCCTTTTTTCTTCTTCTAATACTTGAAGTTTACTTTTTAGAACTCTTAGTGCCTCTTCTTTATTTTGAATTTGGCTTCTTTCGTTTTGACAGGTTACGACTGTTTTTGTTGGTAAATGTGTAATTCTAACTGCTGAGTCGGTAGTATTTACTCCTTGTCCTCCACAACCACTTGATCGATATACATCAATTTTTAAATCTTGATCATCTATTTTGATGTCTTCTAATTCTTCTATTTCTGGTGTTATTTCTATTGAGGCAAAAGAAGTGTGTCTTCTATTATTTGAATCAAAAGGAGATAGTCTTACTAGTCTATGAACTCCTTTTTCACTTTTTAAGTAACCATAGGCATTTTCGCCGGATATCTCAATAGAGCAACTTTTGATTCCTGCTTCTTCTCCTTCTTGATAATCTAGATTTTTTATCTTAAAACCTTTTTTCTCACACCATCTAGTATACATTCTATATAGCATCATGGCCCAATCACAGGCTTCTGTTCCACCTGCACCACTATGAATTTCTAAAATACAATTCCCATGGTCATATTTTCCATTTAATAAAAGAATTTTTTCTAAATCTAAGAATTTTTTCTTTAATTCTGTTAATTCTATATCTATATTTTGTAGGAGATCTTTTTCATCTTCTATTATTTCTAATAATTCGAGATTATTCTCTATAGTCTCTTTCATCTTTTTTATTGGATCGGTTATATTTTTTAATGAAGATATTGTTTTATACACTTTCTGAGCTTCTTGTTCGTTGTTCCAAAAATTTGCTTGTTTTGTTTTTTCCTCTAATTTTTGTATTTCTTCTAATTTTTCTTTGATGTCAAAGTGACCTCCATAGATCTTTTACTTGATTTAAGCTATCTTGTAGTTTTCTTTTTAATTCATTTTTATCCATTTTATCCCAACTTTCTAATGTTATTATACACAAAGTTTGATTAATTTAAACATTTTTGTGTATATTTTTTTCACTCTTACATACTATATTAGAGAGGAAGGTTCGCTTCTGAGTGCGAAGATCCTCTGTAGATAGATGGGAACATGTTTGATATGTTCCTTTTTTTGTTATTATTTCATTACTTATATAATATTTTGATAATCATATAAAGACTATCCATGCTCTATATTATAAGCTAGTTGACTTATAATTAAAATTCTTTCTTCTTATATTTTATTTATATATTTTTCTTTTTTCAATATTCACTTAGGATAGAAAAGAATGAGATTATTCCCATTCCTTTTTATTTTATTTGTTTATGTTTTATCTTTTAAAGACTATAGTAGAAGTAATTAAAGCGATTACTGCAATTGTTCCAATAATTAAAACAATGTCTATCTTTTTTCCTTTTATTTCAGCAGTTGGAGCTTTTTTTTCTACACTATATGTTTTGTTTATATTTGATTTGTTATTTGTTGTTTCTTCTTCATATTCAATAACATAGTCTCCTAATGTTGAAATTGTTACTTCTATTTCATTACCTTTTTTCTTATAATCCAGTTTAATTAAGTTCTGGTCTTTCAATTCATAAATGGCTTTAAATTTTCGATTAGGGTCTAGTTTAATAACCATTTTCATCTTTGTTTGATCTAATTGTACTTTATGATTGTTGTTTATTAAAGATAGCTCAAAACATTCATATTCTTTACTAATTTCTTCTTTTAAATTATCTGGAAGAGATGTTTTATTCTGGTTTAGTTTACTGTTTTTTAATGTTTCTTGGTAAGGAATACTTAAGGTAATATTACCAGAAGAATATTTATTCATTTTGGTACTCAGATCTGTATCTTGAATATTGGTATTTGTCTCATTTTTTTTATTTGGTTTTGAATTCTTAGGTGTTTCTTTTTTATTTTGGGTTGAAGTGTTAGAATTTGGTATCTGTGGCTTATTTTGAGAATTCTTCTTTATGATCCAGTTAACTGTTGCAACTGCTGTTCCTTTATTACCGAATTGATCAACATATT
>CANRVH010000009.1 GCA_947643225.1 uncultured Clostridia bacterium | reverse complement strand
ATACGAGTCACTTTTATATAAATTTTTGTTTCACATCATTTACAAATGTACAAAAATCCATTTTTAAATTATTTTTTTAAAATTTAAATAAAGCCAAAACATTATTCGTTGTTATTTTACCAACTTCCTCTTTTGATAAATGATATATTTGACCTAACTTATGAGCAATAATAGGAATATACTTAGAACTATTAATTTTACCTCGATAAGGATCAGGTGTTAAATAAGGGCTATCTGTTTCTAAAACTATATGTTCAATACTAATTTCTTCCAAAATTTGGCTTAATTTAGAATTTTTGAATGTCACTACTCCTCCTATTCCTAACTTAAATCCCATTTTAATATAAACATTAGCAATTTCCAAACTACCACTAAAACAATGAATAATTCCCTTAACATGATATTTTTTTAAACAATGAATTGTATCCATAACAGCATCTCTAGAATGAATCACTACTGGTAAATTTAATTTTTCTGCAATAGCCAACTGTTTTTCAAATAAACTGATCTGTTCCTTACGATAATCCTTTCCATAATGATAATCAAGACCTATTTCCCCTATACCAATCACTTTAGAATTATTCTTTACATTTTCTTCTAATTTTTGTAAATCATGATCTGAAACAGACAAAGCCTCCTCTGGATGATAACCAATAGTAGCATAAACATCTTCATATTGCAAAGTATAATTTATACTCTCATCAATACCTCTTTGATCACACCCTGATATAATTATTATCTCTATCTCATTACTTCGATTTTCATGAATAACATCATCAATTTCTTCATAATAATCCTTTGATAAATGACAATGTGTATCAATATACATAAAGTTTCACCTACTTCTAAAAAGATAAAAAAACATCATAAATTTATGACCTTTTTCTGTAAACTTTTATCCTAATATAATAAAAAGTAATCACAATTAAATAAACAGCATCTAAAAAATTTTGATCACTATTTATTAAGAAAAGCAAAAAAATACAACTAAAAAAATAAATACTATCCAAATTAACAAACTTCTTTATTGCTTCACTTGACATAATCCTCTCCTTTAGCTAAATTTTTACTGCATTCTAAATATATCACAAAAAAAAATGAGATGAAAATACATTTTACTCATTTTCAAATACTTTACATTAATTTTACTTAGCTTTAAGATCAATTCTCATAAATATTGCCTCAGGTTTTCCTAACTGATAACTATTACTTTCACTATACTTCAAATTAGAATCAAATTGATTCAATTGTTCCTTTATTTTTAAAGAAGAAGAAGGAATAAAAGGTTCTAATAAACAAGCACATACACGAATAGATTCCAATAAATGATAAAGAACAGTCTCTAGTCTATCTTTTAAATTTTCATCTTTAGCAAGTATCCAAGGAGTAGTCTCATCAATATATTTATTACTATCTCGAAGTAAAGAAAATATTTCACTAATAGCAGAAGAAATATGTAATTGATCCATCTCATTTGAAACTCTATTATCCAAATGATTAATTTTATCAATTAAGAATTGATCCATCTCTTCAGCTACTCTCTTATTTTCAATATGACCAGAAAAATACTTATTTCCCATTGAAATTGTTCTTTGAACCAAATTACCAAGAATATTAGCAAGATCACCGTTAATTCTACTAACCAAAGCTTCCTCAGAAAAAGTTCCATCATTTCCAAAAGGCACTTCCTTTAAAACAAAATATCTGATAGCATCAACACCATATTGTTTAATATATTCTCTTGGATCTCTATAATTACCAAGAGATTTAGATATTTTAGCACCATTAATAACCAACCAACCATGACCAAACACTTGCTTAGGCAAAGGTAAATCTAATGCCATTAACATAATAGGCCAAACAATGGTATGAAATCTAGTGATTTCTTTACCCACTAAATGCAAATCAGCAGGCCAATATTTTTTTAACTCTGCATCATCTTCACCCATATATCCTAAAGAAGTAATGTAATTAGAAAGAGCATCTAACCAAACATAAACAACATGTTTAGAATCAAAAGGAACTGGAATTCCCCAAGTAAAACTCGTTCTAGAAACACACAAATCTTCTAATCCAGGTTTAATAAAATTATTAATCATCTCATTTTTCCTTGACTCAGGTTGAATAAACTCTGGATGAGATTCAATATAATCAACTAAACGATCTGCATAATTAGATAACTTTAAAAAATAAGCCTCCTCTTTTACCTCATGAACCTCTCTCCCACAATCAGGACAAGCTCCATCTACTAATTGTGACTCTGTCCAAAAAGATTCACAAGGTGTACAATAAAGTCCTTTATACTCCCCTTTATAAATATCACCTTGCTCATATAATTTAGTGAAAATTTTTTGAACAGCTTTTTCATGAAAATGATCAGTAGTTCTAAGAAATTTATCATAAGAGATATGAAGTGCTTTCCATAAATCCTGTGCATTTTCTACAACTTGATCAACATATTCCTTTGGACTAATCCCAGCTTCCTTTGCTTTATTTTCTATCTTTTGACCATGCTCATCTGTTCCTGTTTGAAAACAAACATCATATCCCTTTAATCTCTTATATCTAGCAAGTGAATCTGCAATAATTGTAGTATAACAATGACCAATATGAAAATTTGCACTTGGATAATATATTGGTGTTGTTATATAAAATTTTTCTTTCATAATTTTTCCTCCTAAATAAAAAAAGTATAATAAAGATAAGGACGACTAACAAGCGCGGTACCACCTTATTTTATAATACTTAAATTATACACTTAAATAGTTAACGCCTATCTACGACTATACCTACATAT
This sequence comes from uncultured Clostridia bacterium, assembly GCA_947643225.1. Taxonomy (GTDB): domain Bacteria; phylum Bacillota_I; class Bacilli_A; order RF39; family UBA660; genus UBA2730. Next base: position 39,642 of record CANRVH010000009.1, on the reverse strand, counting down.
CAATATAGTAGTTCAGAAGCCATACTCCAATACTTTATTTATCCTCTTTTTCACCAACCGAGTTCTCTATAATAAATAACTATATATTAAAGCTCTCCATCAAAACCGATAAATCTATTATACTATATCATCAAAATAATTATTCTTCAATATATTTCGTTAAAGTTTCTATAATTAAATTTAAAAACAAGCGATCATTCTCATTAATTTCTTGATCAGAAAAAATCAAAATTCCTCCTACTACATCTCCATTAGGAATAATACTAGAAAATAAATAATCACAAGAAAAATTATGGTCCTTAATCATTTCTAAATTCGTATGATGAGCCTCATACCCAACTTTTCTATTATTCATTAAATCGCTAATATAATCAGATATATTACAATTAGTGTATTCTTTTTTTATATTACTACTACCACCAATAATCTTATCAGTATCAAATATTAAAATATTTTTACATAATATTTTATTCACTTCATCAATCAAAATATTCAAAAAACCTTCAATATCACTAAGAGAAGAATACTTTCTAAGTACGATATTATCATTAGTAACTTCTATTTCTAATGCTTCTCCATCCTTTATTCTTAATGTTTTTCTTATTTCTTTTGGAATCACTACTCTACCTAAATCATCAATTCTTCTAACTATGCCAGTAGTACTCATATTTAACCTCTCTTTCTATATATATTCTTCCTAACATAGAAAAATTTATTCCCAAAAATAACAAGTTCATTTTACTTTATATTCATATCCATCTCAAAATAAGTTCATATTAAAATAAAATATGATCATAAGACCAATATCTATTTTTTTCATTCATTTTATCGCTAATATTAAAATTAACTTAATTTGATTTAAATATCCAATAATTCTATATATTGATCAATATTTTCATCTTTACTATATCCCTTAAATATCGATTAATTTCTTTTAAAGATTGATTCTATCTACATAAGATCAAACATAATATTTTATACTATATTTTCAATCTGATTAATTCTAGAATGACTTTTTGTAAAAATATATCTTTCTCCTTGCTCCTTCACTCCATTAATTAGTGTTGTATCCTTAACTAACATCTTAAAATTAATATTCTCAATCAATTGCTTCTTATAATTAGACTTAAAGTATTTAGACAATTCATGATGTATTTCTCTAAATTGATCTTGCTCAAGTTCTAATATAAAAATCTGTTCAAGTTTACAAATTAATAATTTTTCAATAAAATCACTTAAAGATTTTTTTAAATGAGTATTAAATTTCTTATTCAAATCAGAAAATTGCTTTTTCGTAATCTTAATGACTTCATAATCTTTTTCGCCAGAAAAAGAAGAAATATTTTTGGATAGTTCATCTATTCTTAACTTTCGAAAAAAAGAAAATTGCCCCATAACCGAATTTCTATATAATTCAATAACTCTATTCATTTCATCCGTCTTAACAACAATTTTTTTATTTTTAGCTACACTTAAAATTTTACTTTTAATTACATCCATAGAATCTAAAGGAGGTTCTTTAATTAAGGACATAATATCATCATCAATTAAAGAATTAGTATTATTTTTAATAATTTCTAATACTGCATTTTTATAATTATTTAAATGTTGTTCTCTAATCATGTCAAGCTCATTCATAAACGTACTCCTTTATTATCTATCATAAAAAGAATATCTTAAGTTTAACCTTTAGTCAAGATTTAGAGATAAAATTAATTCAAGTAAATCAACTAAATAATAAATCGGATGTCTCTCTAGTTTAATCGTATCTAAAATAATAACTAATTTTGTTCCACGCATTTGAAATCTAAACATATTAGAAATATTAAAAGACTGAACAAATAAATCTTCCATATTCGTTTTTTTAACAATTGCAGAATCAAAAATTAATTCAATAAAGTTCTTTGTTTCTCTTACATTGCTAATCGATAATTTAGAAGCTAATTTTTCGAACCATTCCTCATACATATAAATAATCATATCTTCATCAACGTGCCCAAATCGATCTTCCAATTCTTTTTTTACACTTAAAAATTTACTACTTGAATCAATGGTATTAATTAATCTATGAATTTCAATTTTTAAATCCTCACTTTGCACATAACTGTCTTTAATATGAGTTCCTACATGGATTAAAGGTTTAGAATCTAAATCATCTTCTTCTACCTCTTGGCCTTTCCTTTTTAATACCTCTTGATTTAACATTTTAAGATATAAATCTATTCCAATACTATCAATAAATCCAGCTTGTTCTCTTCCTAAAATATCTCCTGCTCCTCTAATAGATAAATCACGAGTAGCAATAGAAAAACCACTACCTAACTCTGTAAATTCTTTAATAACATTTAATCTTTTAACAGCAGTTTCAGTAAGAACTTTATAAGGCTGATACATCAAATAAGCATAAGCAAATTTATTACTACGACCTACCCTACCTCTTATTTGATACAACTGACTAAGTCCAAATCGATCTGCATCCAAAATAATCAATGTATTAACATTAGGAATATCAATTCCTGTTTCAATAATTGTCGTACAAATTAAAACATTATATTTTTGAGAAATAAAATCCAACATTCTACTTTCAAGTTGTTCCTTACTCATTCTCCCATGAGCAAAAATTATTTTTGCATCAGGGGCCAACTGTTGTATTTCTAAAACCTTATTTTCTATACTTTCAACTCGATTATAAAGAAGAAAAACTTGTCCCCCTCGAGATAATTCTTTATAAATAGCATCTTTAATAATTTGTTTATTCTCTTCAACCACATAAGTTTGTACAGGATAACGATTAACTGGAGGAGTTTCAATTAAAGAAAGACTGCGAATTCCAGCCATTGACATTTGTAGTGTTCTAGGAATTGGTGTTGCTGTAAGAGTAAGAACATCAACATTTGTTTTATACTGCTTAATTTTTTCTTTATGCTTAACTCCAAATCGTTGTTCCTCATCGATAATTAAAAGTCCTAAATCATGTGGTTTAATATCATCACTTAAAAGTCGATGAGTTCCAATAACCATATCAATGCTACCCCTTTTAAGCCCTTCAATAATCTGCTTACTCTCTTTATCTGTAGTAAAACGATTAAATAAAGCTATATTAACAGGAAAATCTTGAAATCGAATTAAAGCATTTTGATAATGTTGATTAGAAAGAATCGTTGTTGGACATAAAAGAAGAACTTGTTTAGAATCATTAATTGCTTTAAAAGCAGAAACAAAAGCAACTTCTGTCTTTCCAAAACCCACATCACCACATAATAATCGGTCCATAGGTTGAATCGCTTCCATATCTTTTTTTACTTGAACAATTGCTTTTTGTTGATCTTCTGTTAGTTGATAAGGAAAAGCCTGTTCAAATAAAAGCTGTAATTCACTATCCTGAGAAAAAGCAAAACCCTTTTTACTTTCCCTTTCTGCATAAAGTTTAATCAACTCATCTGCCATATCAGCAACTTTTTCACTAACTCTTTTTTTAATCTTTTGAAAGTCACTTCCATTAAGTTTATTCACTTTAGGGACCATCCCATCTTTACCAGAAAATTTGAATAAATGATCAATCTTTTCTACAGGAATATAAAGTTTATCCTGTCCTTGATAAACCACTTCTAGATAATCCTTATCTAATCCATTTACTTTTAACTTTTTTATTCCTTGATAAATACCAATACCATGAATATGATGAACCACATAATCGCCTATATCCAATTTTTGAATATCCGTAATTTTAGTAGAATACTTAAACTTCGTTTTATACTTTTTTCTTTCTTCGTGACGAATAAATAATTCATTACTAGTTAAAAACACATAATCATCATAAATAAAACCTTCATCAAAATCACTAACAATTAAGTTGATTTTTTTAGAATGAATTTGATTGAGTGTTGTTTTAACATAGTTTTTCTTTATGACCTTTATGACATTTTTAAATTGATATTCCCTGAGAAAAACAAGAATCGTTTTTTCCTCTTCCATACACTTAGAAAGAAACATCGAAATCAAATCTTCTTTTTCATGAAAAGACTGAATAGTACGTACATCATAACGAAAAACTTCATACTTTTGACTAGTATAATTATCAATATTAAGATAATAAATAGTTTTTTGATGAGAGATAGTAGAAAAATCAAGCATATATTCGCCATCAAAAGAAGAATCCTTAGAAGTTCTATAATCCATTATCTCCTGTAAAATATTTTGATAACTAACTTCTAATTGAGAATAATCTTTAAAAATCGTATAACTATTTTCTAAATAATCACAAATAGAAACAACAGAAGTATAATTAGGTAAATATTTTTGCTTACCAAAAAACTCTTCACTACATTCCTTTTCAATCAAAAATTCAAAATAAGGATAAATAGTAATTTGAGAAATACTTTCAGTAGACTTTTGAGTAGTAGGATCAAATTTTCTAATAGACTCTATTTCATCTCCAAAAAATTCAACTCTAATTGGATAATCTTCTCCTATAGGAAAAACATCAATAACAAATCCTCTAAGTCCAACTTCACCTGTATTCGTAACAATCGTTTCCATTTTATAACCAATAGAATATAACCTAGAATATAAATCATGAGGAGAAATTTCCTTTCCCACTTTTAATTCAATAATTTTAGATAAATAATTCTCTTTGGTAGGTAAATATCTTAAATATCCCATTAAGTTAGTAATGACTATAGCTTTTTCATTACTAGTACAAATACTTTTAATAACCTCCATTCTATTAATTAACAAATCTGGACTAATAGCTAAAGCTTCGCTAGTTAAAAAATCATCCATAGGAAACAAATATACATTTTCAACAAGAGAACTAGTTAAAGAATAAAGCTTATTCGCTTCATATAAAGAATTAACGACAACTAAAATGTGATCTTTTTTTTGTAAAGATAAGTTAGCTAAATAAAAAGCAAAAAAACCATCGGTTATTCCTGTTATACCAATAGTATTAAATTCACTAAATTTTAACATTTCTGTAAGATTCATTGTTATCACCTATTTTTTTTATTATATTTGCTAATTAACTTAGAAAACGAAGAAATAAAGTACTCATCAAGAATATGATTAATAGTTTGGCTTAAATCTCGATAAACATCCATCTCTTCTGAGCAAAATCTACCAAGGACATAATCTTTAGTATCAACATTTTTATGATTAGCAATTCCTATCTTAATTCTTTTATAATTTTGACTTCCTAAATGAAGTTCAATATTCTTAAGACCATTATGTCCTCCACTACTCCCTTTTTCTTTAAGCTTAAAATTACCAATATTCAAATCTAAATCATCACTAATAACCAAAATATCATCAATAGAAATTTGATAAAAGTTAACATATTTTTGAACTACTTCGCCACTTAAATTCATATAAGACTGTGGCTTTAAAAAAACTATCTTTTCGCCACCAATAATAAAATCAACATATAATCCATTAAACTTTGACTTGTATTGCTTTAATCCTTTAGAAAACAAATATTGATCAATCATATAAAAACCAATATTATGACGAGTATTTTCATACTCTTTACCAGGATTTCCTAAACCAACAATTAACTTCATACCATCACCTCATCAATAAAAACTCATTTCTCAATCTAATAACTAGTTATTTCCCAGGAAATAATTTTACTTTCGTTCTTGATATTCTTTATAAACAATTGATTTTGCAACTCCGCGTTCTTTGGCAACAATTTTAATCGCTTCCATTTCACGAATTCCATCTGCTAAATAAAGATTAACATGCTCAACAACAGATAAATTGCTATAATCAATCACATCATAACAACCATCAACAACCAAAACAAACTCACCCTTTACTATATCAAGCTCTTCCAAACATGTACTAATCTTTCCACGGATAATCTCTTCATGAATTTTAGAAATTTCTCGACTAACAGAAATTTGCCGATCACCAAAAATATCCATCATAATTTTAAGCGTTTTTTGAACTCTATGTGGTGCCTCATAAAAAACCATCGTAAAAGGATAATTCTTTAAAGCATTTAATTCCTGTTTTAATTTACCTTCTTTAGCACTTAAAAAACCATAATATAAAAAGTGAAGAGAAGAAAGTCCAGAAGAAATCAAAGCAGGTACAAATGCTGTAGCACCAGGTAGACCTACAACATGATATCCCTGTTCAATAACATATTTAGCTACTGTATACCCTGGATCACTAATAATAGGTGTTCCTTGATCAGTAATCAATCCAATATTTTTCCCTGTTCTTAATTCTTGAACTACATAATCTTTAATTTTGTCCTCATTATACTCATGACAACTGACAAGCTTTTTTACAATATTATATTGTTTTAATAACAATAAAGACTCTCTTGTATCCTCACATAAAATTAAATCAACAGATTGAAGTAAATGAAGAGAACGAATCGTGATATCTTCCAAATTTCCAATAGGTGTTGGAATTAAATATAAAGATGGTTTTTGATCATAACTTTTCTGCTTCATCTACAACACCTCTTTCTTCATTCTAGAATATTCTTCTGACTCCTCACCATTTTGATATAAAATAAATGGTTGATCAATAGTCATTCCTTCCTTTGCCCCCTTCATAGCTTCAAGATAAAACATATTAGCTTTAGATTGTACTTGATTATGAACAAATCGAATGTGTTTAGGTTCAAGATGATATTTTCTCAAAAGAAATAAAATTTCCATAAACCGATCAACTCGATGAATCATACAAAAAGTTCCCCCTTCTTTTAAAAGTCTAAAAGCAATTACAATAATTTCCTCCAAAGTAATCATAACTTCATGTCTAGCAATAACTTTATGAATATCCTTATTTTTAATACTTTTTTCTTCTTCCTTAAAATATGGTGGATTACTAACAATTAAATCATAAGAATCAAAAATCTCAGAATTCATTGCAAACTCTTTCATATCCTGATGATAAATCCTAATTCTAGAATCCAAATGATTAAAATGAATAGATTCTTGAGCTAAAGTATATAAGTCTTCCTGAATTTCAACTCCCTCAATATAGGCCTTTGTTCTAAGAGATAAAATTAGAGGAATAATTGCATTTCCTGTACCTAAATCCAAAATTTTTTTCGTTCTTAAATTAATTTTTGCAAAATTAGCTAAAATAATACTATCTAAAGAAAAACAAAAAAATGTTTGATCTTGATATATCTTTAAAGGATAATTTAAAACGTCATTTAATACTTTCATCTTCACCATGATAATTTACTGAAATAATGGTCTTATCAGAAAGTTCAACTGAACAAGTACCTTTAAAAACATCAACAGAAATTACTTTTCCTTTACCTTTATTAGTATTATACATAGACCCAATTTTAGGAGCATCCTTCCTTAACTCTCGATAAACTTCATCCTCATAATTTAAACAACATAAAAGCCTCCCACAAACACCATTAATCTTAGATGGATTTAAAGCAAGAAATTGATTCTTCGCCATATTAATTGAAACACTATTAAAATCAGTTAAAAAAGAATTACAACATAAAAATAAACCACATGGCCCTAAGCCTCCAATTTTCTTTGCCTTATCTCGAACACCAATTTGCCTTAATTCAATTCGAGTTCTATATTTATCTGCAAGTTTTTTAGCAAGTTCTCTAAAATCAACTCGATTATCTGCTACAAAGAAAAAATATAATTGCTTACGATCAAATGTATAATAAGCATCAACAAAACTCATTGACAAACCTAAACGTGTCTGAATCTTTTTTGCTTCTTTCAAACAATTAATAGCATCACTCTTATTATGAAAAATAATTTTAGAATCCTTATCGGTTACTTTACGAACAACTTGGTAATTAGAATCAGCATCGAATGGGATAGCAACAACTTGTCCACTATATAAAATATTCTGCATACTAACAATAACATAATCGCCTTTACTTAATTTAAGATCAGAATAATTACATAATACTCTTTCTAATGAATACTCTAACAAAACCTCTACTGTCTTCATCATATCACCTCATTAATTTCTACAATTAAACTATCTAATGCTAGTTTATAGTTTAAATTATATTCAAACCGATTAATATATTTCTCTATCACTAATACAAGTTGACATATTTTTTCCTCACTTAACTCTCCAAGTTCAGATAATAAACTTTCCTCTTTATTAATAACGAAAAAGAAGTATTTAGATATCTGTGATAGCTTATTTTTAGCTTCAATTTTATTAGGCATAATAGCTAAAATCTGATTATAATTCAAAAAAGCTCTATTCTTTACAAATAAAGTTTTGATTAAATCATATAGATCTGAATTAAAGACATTTTTTCGATCATCTTCTAATGAATATAATTGACATCGAGATAAAATTGTTTCCAATACATTATATCTATTTTTAGCCAATAATATAGCAATAATATTATCTGCAGGTTCCTCTAAAAACTTCAACATAGTATTTCCAGAAGATAAATTTAATTTACTAGCATCCTTAATAATATAAATTTGCTTATTGCCATAAAGAGACTGATTTAAGAAAGATTCTTTTACTTCAATCAGTTGTTCTTTTTTAATAAAACTACCATCAGCATCAATAATCTTGACATCTGGATAATGATTTATATCAACTAATTTACAAATTTTACAATCAGAACACTGGTTGCTCAATTTTCGGTTAGGACATAATAACAATTTAACAAAAAGATTTAAAAACTGATCAACATCAGTAAAATCATTTAACTCTATCAAATAGGCATGTGAAAGTTTATTTTGCTCCAATTGTTTTAAAATTATTTGAAAAAATTTATCCTGAATTTCAAACTTCACGTACTTCACCTACTCTCTTAAATTGATAGTTAACTATAAAACAGTTATTTTAAATAATATCAAGGCAAATAATCCTGGTGCCCCCAACATACTAACAAATAATATAGTTATAACATTAATTGGAATAATCATATTAAAGTTTGTAGCAATTAAATTATAACCATATAAAAGAAATGCACTAAACACTATTTTTTTTAAAAAATTCAATATCTTGTCCATCATATCACCTTTATCTAATCATATGAAAAACATTATATTTTATTCTAATTCTTTTCGATCAGTTAAAGCCCTTTCCAAAGTAAGACTATCAATATACTCCATATCAGCACCCATAGGAACACCACTTGCTAATCTAGTTGTTTTAATATTTAGCCCCTCCAAAATTCTTTTAATATACAAAGATGTAGTTTCTCCTTCAATACTTGGTCGAAAAGCAAAAATAATTTCGGAAAAAGAATTGCTTTTAATTCGATCTAATAATTGGGCAATGCCAATATCTTCTGGATTAATTCCCTCTAAAGGAGAAATCAAGCCCTCCAATACATGATATTGTCCTTTAAACATTCCCATACTTTCAAAAACAAAAACAGTTTTAACATCATCTACAACACACAAAATTTCTTTTTTTCTAGTATGATCAGAACAAATAAAACAAAGATCGTCTTCTGTTAAAACATTACAAATTCTACATGGATGAATATTTTTTTTTATCTCCTTTAAACTATCAGAAAATAATTCTATCTGTTCATCATCAAAGTCTAATACCGAAAAAGTTAATCTTTCAGCTGTTTTTTGTCCAATACCTGGTAAATACTTAAATGCCTCTATTAAATTCTTAATACTATCTGGATACATACAAACTAAAATAATCCTGGAATACTAGCATATTTAGACATCTTTTGTTCAGTAATGTCATCTACCTTTTTCATAGCTTGATTCATGGCAACAACAATCATATCCTGCATTATTTCTAAATCTTCTTTTTCAAGAGTATCATGATCGATTTTAACTTCTAAAACTTCTTTTTTTCCATTAATTCTTACAGAAACAAAAGAACTTTCTCCCATAAACTCTGTTTGATCAATTTCCTCTTTAATTTTCTCTATTTCCTTTTGCATACTTTGAGCTTGTTTCATAATTGCTTGCATATTCATTATATCACTTTCCTTTCAATTTTTAACATACCTCTACTATATCACCAAATATTGAAGATGCGCTATCTTTATCTTCATTATTCTCTACTTTTTTTTCATTTTTTATATTTTCGAACAATAGTTTTGGTTCTTCAATATATTCATAATCAATTTTATTTTTAATATGCTCAACATATTCCTTAGCATAGTTATTCCAATGATCATTAGAAATAATAACAATTTTTTTCTTAATTTGAAGCAATTCATCAATAACTTTTTCCATTTCTTCTAGATTAGCTAAATTTTCCATCACTACTGAATCGTATTCATAACTAAGTACTAAATAATTTTCACTTGATAATCTTAAATTTCCATCCAATAATGCACAAACTAAATATCCAATTTCCTGATCAAAAGTATAATCATTTAGTTTATGAAATGCATTTTTATCATGAATCAAGTATTCTTTTTTTGCAGAAATAAAAGCATTATTCATTCTGATTTTAATTACTTCCTTAATATTAGAATGAAAAACGTCATTCGAAGATGAATTTAATAATAAATCATCAGTAGAAGAACGAACAATTTTTTCTTCGGAAAAACGAGATTCATTTTTTTTATTAGAAAGAATATCATCAGGAGCCCCCTTCTCCTTTTTATTTTTTATTTCAGTATTTTGACTAATATCAATAACTTGTTCATCTTTTTGTGTAACTTGTAAATTAGAAATTATTTCCCGGGAAATAATTTGATGCGTATAAATAAAATTAAGAAGCATAATTTCAATATAAATTTTAGGATTAGAGCATTTCTTAATGTCAAACATTTTTTCATTAATCAAATTAGCAAGTTGTTGAAGTAAAGATAAATCAGCACTATTATCTTGATCAAGATAACAATCAATCAATCGATCTTTAAGATAATTCAAAAATTGAATCATAATTTGAATTAAATTTTTCCCTTTTAAATTCCAATTATTCAAAATATCAATAATTGAAGTAACATTATTTTCCAAAATTAAAACTAAAAATTGTTCTAAATCTTGATTAGTAATTAGTCCATTCAAAGTTAAAAAATCTTCTAATACAATTTGATCACTTTGATAAGCACTTAATTGATCAAGCATTCCTAAAGAATCTCTCATTCCTCCATCAGAAATTAAAGCAATATTTTCTAAAACATTAATATCACATTTAATATTTTCCTTTTGACAAACTGTAGTTAAATAAGCAACAATATTTCCATTTGCTATTCTAGAAAAATTAAAACACTGACATCTCGAAAGAATAGTTTCTGGTACCTTTTGAGGATCTGTAGTAGCCAAAATAAAAATAACATGTTCAGGGGGTTCTTCCAACGTCTTTAAAAGTGCATTAAATGCAGAAATAGTAAGCATATGGACTTCATCTATAATATACACCTTATATTTTAATTCACTAGGCACTAAATTAACCTTTTCTCGTAAATTTCTTATCTCATCTACTCCATTATTTGAAGCAGCATCAATTTCTATGATATCCAAGCAATCTTGATCAAAAGAAGACTGACAATTCTTACATTTTCCACAAAGATCTCCATCTACAGATTCCAAACAATTTACAGCTCTAGCAAAAACTTTAGCTGTTGAAGTTTTTCCTGTACCACGTGGTCCAACAAATAAATAAGCATGAGAAATTTTATGATTAGAAATCGAATTACTCAATGTTTGAACAATCACATCTTGTCCAACAATTTCTCCAAATTTTTTTGGTCTGTATTTCCTATATAAAGTTTGATACATCACCCTTCACCACCTACAAGAATTATATCAAATATAAAATAAAAAGAATATGCTATTTTCGTTTTTCTTTAAAAAATCGATTCATTAATTGCTCTATTTCAAAAGAAAAATATCCACAACTAACAGAAACAGAAGGATTAGAAATATCTTTATTAAATATATGATTAATAATATGTTTATTATTCTTATCTCGATTACTTAACCCATAATAAACTTGTTTGATCCTAGCCTGCTTAATAGCACTAGCACACATAGGACAAGGTTCCAAGGTAACATATAACTCACAATCATTTAATCTCCAATTATTTAGTTTCTTTGAAGCTTTTTCCACAGCTATAATTTCAGCATGTTTAATTGCACTCTTCATTTTTTCTTTTTGATTATAAGCTTTAGCAATAACTTTACCCCTTAATACAATTACTGCTCCGATAGGAACTTCACCCATTTCAAAAGCCTTTTCTGCCTCTTTAATAGCCAAATGCATATATTTTTCTTCCATTTTTTCCTCCAAAAAAAAGTGCACATAAATCGAATGTGTTAAGGCTGCTATCTTCCGATCCTGACCTTTTTCCACAACAATTTATTGCACATCATTATTCTATAATATTCAAAATATTTTTTCAACAATTTTAAGTCATATTTTCAAAATAATTTACTCCCTTATAATGATAATTACTTATTTGCAGATCACTAATTTAAAATCAATCGTATATAAATAATATATTAGTATTTTTTTAATTTTAAATCTATCGCAGATATATTCCATAAATCAGCACTTAAAACAATATTAAAGTTCCACGTGAAACCAATTACACCTAAAAATTATTTCCCGGGAAATAATTTTATTCATTATTAACACATAAAGCAAGTTTTACATAATAAATTAAATATTTATAGAAATATTAGCATCTCACCATCCATTAAGAAATAATTACGATTTCTAAAATATTTTTATATCATAATATATAATTATCAATCCATACAGCTAATAATTATAATTCAAAATATTAATGTGAGAAAAATAAAATTATATAAAATTGTTCAATAATATAATAAACAACATTATATACATCATATTTTTCATTAATAATAAGCAATATTTATAGCAATAACATTTTAAATACAATTACATATATTCTACTCGACGCAATCTTGCAATAATGATGAATACCATTTGCATTACTGATTCACACAACAAAAAAATTTTATAACAATTAAATTATTTCCCGGGAAATAATTTCCCAATATAATAACATATATTTCGAAAAGTTTCACGTGAAACATAAAATAGTATAATACGTATACAATTTATATACCTAGTTCAGCCTTAAGTAACTCTAAATTATTAACTTTTATAACACTACATATTAAAATATCATCCACTAATCTAAAAATAACAAGATTGTTAATATCAATTATTAGATAATCAAAAACATCACTTAATATCTTTAAATACATTCAGAACTATTTTACACTTAAGTAATTGCATCTCAATAGAATTTTCAATGTAAAATTATTAAATGTCCTATAATTCTATACGAAAATTAAAAACTTCAACAATGCATATGTATATATAAAACATTATTCGCATCATTCAAAAACATATACAAATAGCATCACAAATAACCTAAAAAATTATATATTTTATCAAATCACAATAATATAAAATCACTAATTAATATCCTTCAATATTAATAATATCAATAATCGCAATATCAAAAACAACTTATAAAGTTCGTTTCATAATTAACAAATCATCTTAGTTTTATAACAATTAAAGCCAATATGAACATAAATTAATAATATTAGCATTCTATTCTCATATACTACAAGTTTTAAATAAACAACATTCCTCCATTCATAAATTTTAACTCTTAATACCATATCACTTAGAATAGATAGGATAAAAAAACTGATCAACATCTATATCATCCAAATTATTTAACAGGAAAGAATTAAATTCTAAAGCAATTCATATAAATTTATATTATATATTTAACAATTATCCACAAATAAATAATTTTATAATACTATAAATATCCACAATAAATATCACTTATTTAATCGCAAAAAAATAACTAAACTCAAAATTAAATTTATAAATAAGAACGTATGTTTCAATAAAAGATTAAAAAAAAGATTAGCTTTCTACTGAAACACTAACCTCTTCTATTTCCTCAGAATTTTCCTCTTTACTAACAACAGCAATAGTAGAAACCATCTGTTCCCCTTTTAGATTAATTAATCTAACACCCTGTGTAGCTCTCTTCAATACAGATATTTGAGTTAAAGGCAAACGAATGATAACTCCACTATTTGTAATAATCATTAAATCATTATTATCAAGATCATTAATCGTTTTAATCGAAACAATCAATCCATTTTTTTCGGTCATATTTAAAGCTTTAACACCTTTACTGCCTCTATGAGTAAGTCTATACTCATCGACCAATGTTTGCTTACCATAGCCTTTTTCTGTAACAATTAAAATATATTGATCAGGTTTAACAACCTCAGCACCAACAACATGACTTTGACCTAATTCAATTCCTTTAACACCACTAGCACTTCTACCCATCGATCTAACCTCACCTTCATTAAATCGAACCATACGACCATTAGTCGCACCAATAATAATCTCATCATCACCAGTTGTTTTTCTAACACTAATTAATTGATCATCATCCTTCAAAGTAATAGCAATTTTACCACCAGATCGAATCGAATCAAATTCTTCAAGCGGAGTTCTCTTAATTAAACCATTTTTCGTAACAAACACCAAATATTTAATATCATTATTTTCTGTAGAAATATTAACAATAGAATTAATCTTCTCATCCTTATCTAGACTAAGTAAATTAATAATTGGAAGTCCCTTAGATTGTCTAGCAAACTCAGGAATTTCATATCCTTTCAAACGATATACTCTACCAAAATTAGAGAAGAATAAAAGATAATCATGTGTCTTCATATTAACTAAATTTTCTACAAAATCCTCTTCATTAGTAGACATCCCTTTAATTCCTACACCACCACGATTTTGAGCTCGATAAACATCACTCTTAACACGTTTAATATAACCCTTATTCGTTAATGTTACAATAATATCATCAACAGGAATTAAAGACTCATCCTCAATATACTCAATAGCAGTCATATCAATGTTAGTTCTTCTTTCATCTGCATATTTATTTTTAATTTCTAACATCTCATCTTTAATAATCTGTAAAATCTTCTCTTCACTAGCAAGAATTGCCTTTAACTGTTCAATTTCAGCAAGTAAAGCATTAAGTTCATTCTCAATCTTATCTCTTTCTAATCCTGTTAATCTTCTAAGTTTCATCTCAAGAATAGCCTGAGATTGAGCCTCACTCAAATTATAAGTATTAATTAAGCCTTTCATCGCCTCTTCATCACTTTTAGAAGACTTAATTAATTGAATAATGGCATCAATATGATCAAGAGCTATTTTTAATCCCTCTAAAATATGAGCTCTCTTCTCATCCTTATCCAAATCAAACTTAGTACGACGAATAATAATTTCCTTCTGATAATCAACATACTTAGCAATAATATCCTTTAAACCTAAAGTTCTAGGAACCCCCTGATCAAGCATTAAGAAAATAATTCCATAATTAGTTTGAAAAGAAGTATGCTTATATAAATTATTAAGAACAACCTGAGGATTAGCATCCTTCTTAAGAGTAATCGTAATCTTAATTCCCTCTTTTAAATCAGTATGATAATCACTAATACCCTCAATAACCTTATTATGAACAAGATCTGCTACCTTATTTTTAAGATCCAAAGTATTAATACCATATGGAACTTCATCGATAATAATATAATGTCTACCATGTTCCTCTTCAATTCTAGCCTTACTACGAATCGTAATAGATCCACGTCCCGTTTCATAAGCCTTACGAATACCACTATTTCCTAAAATAGTCGCTCCAGTTGGAAAATCAGGACCCTTAATATATTGCATTAATCCATCTAAATCAATATCAGGATGATCAATATAAGCAACACAACCATCAATTACCTCACCTAAATTATGAGGGGGAATATTCGTAGCCATACCAACAGCAATTCCCATTGTTCCATTTACTAAAATATTAGGAAATCTAGAAGGAAGAATTTCAGGTTCTCTCTCTGTATCATCAAAGTTAGGGGCAAAATTAACCGTATTCTTATTAATATCTCGTAAAAGCTCCAAAGAAATTTTAGAAAGACGAGACTCTGTATAACGCATAGCAGCAGCTCCATATCCCTCAATATTACCAAAATTACCATGACCATCCACAAGCATATTACGATAAGAAAAATCTTGAGCCATTCTAACCATCGCTTCATAAATTGAACTATCACCATGAGGATGATATTTACCCATAACATCCCCAACGATTCTAGCACTCTTTTTATGAGGCTTATCAGGAGTATAGCCAGATTCATACATTGAATATAAAATACGCCGATGTACAGGCTTTAAACCATCTCTAAGATCAGGTAAAGCACGTGAAATAATTACACTCATCGAATATTCAAGAAAAGAATCTTTTACCTCTTTAACAATATTGTTTTTCTCTAATCTATCCATTTCTATACCCTCCTAAATATCCAAATTCTCAACATAAACAGCATTTTCTTCAATAAACTCACGTCTAGGACCAACTTCCTCACCCATCAGTTTCTCAAAAACCTCATCAGCAGCCATCGCATCATCAACAGTAATCTGTCTTAAAACTCTCTTTTCAATATCCATAGTTGTCTCATTTAACTCCTCTGCATCCATCTCTCCTAAACCTTTCATCCGACCAACAATATATTTGGTATTACTAGGAAGACTAGCCAAATACTCATCTCTCTCATCATCAGTAAGTACATATTTAGTTGTTTTACCATGCTTAATACTATATAAAGGAGGTTGAGCAGCATAAACATGACCTGCCTCAACAAGAGGTCTAAAAAAGCGATAAAATAAAGTTAAAAGAAGAACTCTAATATGTGATCCATCAACATCAGCATCTGTCATAATAATAATTTTATTGTATCTAAGCTTAGAAAGATTAAAATCCTCACCAATACCTGTTCCAAAAGCCGTAATAATCGTTCTAATTTCTTCATTAGATAAAGCACGATCAAGTCTCGCCTTCTCAACATTTAAAATCTTACCACGCAAAGGAAGAATTGCTTGAGTAATACTATCACGACCTTTAATTGCAGACCCTCCTGCTGAATCACCCTCGACTAAGAAAATCTCACTCTCACTAGGATCTTTACTTTTACAATCTGATAATTTTCCATAAAAGTTTGTAACGTCCAAGTCCCCCTTACGACGAGTTAACTCACGAGCACGTTTTGCAGCAACTCTAGCACGAGAAGCTGTCATACTTTTTTCCACAATTACTTTAGCCTGATCAGGATTTTCCATCAAAAATCTCTCAAAAGCATCACTAAAAATTTTATCCGCAATTCCTCTTACCTCACTATTACCAAGCTTCGTCTTAGTTTGACCCTCAAATTGAGGATTTGGATGTTTAATAGAAATAATCATGGTAATTCCTTCACGAACATCATCACCAGTTAAAGAATCATCCTTTTCTTTTAATAATCCATTACTAGTAGCATACTTATTTAAAATACGCGTTAAACTACGCCTAACACCATCCTCATGTGTTCCACCCTCAGGTGTTGTAATATTATTCACAAAAGAATAAATTGAAGAATTATAACTTTCATTATATTGCAAAGCAACTTCTAAAGAAATTCCTTTATCTTCACCCATTACATCAATAATTGTCTCATGAATAGGTGTTTTATTTTTATTAAGCATCTCAACATATTCACGGATTCCACCTTCATAATAAAAACTGTCATTCTTTTCTACATCTCTTAAATCATATAAAGTAATACGAAGTCCTCTATTTAAAAAAGCAAGTTCTCTAAGTCTAGTTCTAAGAATCTCATAATCATAAATCGTTGTATCTGTAAATATATCTGGATCTGGCTTAAAAGTAACCGTAGTACCAGTCCGATCTTCATCACATTCATCGATCACTTTTAAAATATCCTCAGGATGACCACCATTACTATATCTTTGATAATGAACCTTACCATTCTTATATACCTTAACTTCTAACCATTCACTTAAAGCATTAACAACACTAGCACCAACTCCATGAAGACCACCAGATACTTTATATCCACCACCTCCAAATTTTCCACCAGCATGTAATACAGTGTAAACAGTTTCTACTGTACTTTTATGAGTTTTAGGATGTAAATCAACAGGAATACCACGACCATCATCCTTAACTGTAATACTATTTCCCTTATTAATCGTAACCTCAATATGCTTACAATAACCAGCTAAGGCCTCATCAATTGCATTATCAACAATTTCCCAAACCAAATGATGAAGACCTCTAACACTAGTAGAACCAATGTACATACCAGGTCTTTTCCTTACTGCTTCTAATCCTTCTAAAACCTGAATAGAAGAAGAATCATATGCTGCTTCTACTTTTTCATCCATATCCATACCATTACCTACTTTCTTGTTACTTTTCCATTTTCTACTTCAAATATAAATGCTTCATCTAAATACTTCCTTTGAATATTTTTCAAATCCGTTGTTGTAATAATACTTTGAATATCTCCTTGAATATATTGCAATAACTTATTTCTTTTTTTTATATCTAACTCACTAAAAATATCATCAAATAATAACACTGGTTTAGTACCACAACAATTCTCAAATATTTCAATCTCTGCCAATTTATAACAAATAATAGAAAGTCTTTGTTGCCCTTGAGAACCATAATACCTAAGATCTTTTTCTCCTAGAAAAAAAGAAAAATCATCACGATGAGGCCCAAACAAAGTAATACCATGATTAAGTTCTTTTCGATATTGATCTTGATAAGTCCTTCTCAAACATAAAGAAAGATCATCTTCACTAAAACTAACAAGATTAATATTAGGAAGATATCGAATAACTAAACCATCTTCCAAAGCAATATCTCGATAAATTAAAGATAACTTTTGGTTAATTAAATCAATATACTCTTTTCTTTTTTGATAAATAATTACTGCCTTTTGAATAAGTTGATCTGTAATAATATCCAAATATTTTCTATCAGCAATACTATTGGTAAGTAGTATCTTCAAATATTCATTTCTTGTTTTTAATAACTTATTATATTCATTATAAGTATTTAAATATTTTTTTGATAATTGACTTAGCTGTATGTTTAAAACATTTCTTCTGATACTAGGAGAACTTTTAATGATTTCTAAATCATCTGGTGTAAAAGATATAATATTCAAATTAGAAATATAATCAGATAATTTATGAATAGAAGTCTTATTAAGAAATAACTCCTTTTTTCCCTCTTCCAAATTAATTTCTAACTCTCTGACAATTTTTTCCTGCTTGACTTTACCCTTGATTCTAGCCTTACTCTTTCCAAAAAGAATTAAATTAGGTTCATTTCCCAAACGATGAGATTTAGTTAATGCTAACATAACAATAGCCTCTAAAATATTAGTTTTTCCTTGGGCATTATTACCAATAAAAATATTCATGCCACAACAAAGATTAAGATCAAGCTTAGTATAATTTCTAAAATTCAATAAATTAATTTTAGTAATTTTCATTATTTGCCCTAAAAACTACTCATTTGATCACCTATCCCCTAGTTCAGTATTCCTATACATACATATCCATTGTACCATAAAAAGACTGTTTATGCACGAAAAAATAGAAATTATTCATACCCGATAAATTTAAACAGCACAATAAAAAGATAGAAATCTAATCTATCTTCTCTTATTCAATCTCTTTTCATATTTTACATCATCCTTATTACAACGAAATTCACTAATAAGTGAACCATCATTATCTAAAGAAAATTGATTAACTAAGTTATATCCTTTTACCTGAAAACCAATACTTTTAAATAATTCATAGTCATCCATATTATCAACTTCTGTAACCACTTCGTCATTAGTCATAACAATAGATTTAATACATCTTATCTCACTTGTTCCATATAAACTTGTTGCAGCATTTTCCCCATGATTTAAAGAATAAATATCAGCATATATAGAAGCATCAGGATCTACCAAGTTTACAGGGTCTCCAATACTAAGAGTATTTGCATATTTAATATTTTCATCTGCAGAAATATTTAGTTTTTTTCTAACCTCTAAAAGATTATCATACATTTGATCATATTGTTTAGGAGTAATACCCAAATCCACCAATAAAGAATTTAATTCAGCATACTGATGAAAGACATGTGAACTGTTTTCATAATCTTCTAATCTTTCAGCTTTTTTCGCTTCTTTTAAATATTCCAATATTTTATCAATTTCAGCTACCTTCTCATCTAATTTATCTAGTCCCTCACTTATATCATCTAATCTTTCACATATTTCATCTAGTTTATCTATATGTTCTTTTATTTCATTTAAATCCTCATTGATTTCATTTATATTTTCACCCAATTGAGACCCCAATTGATAACACTTACATAAACCACCTATAATAAAAGAAGAAGATAAAAAGAAAATCACCTTTTGAATTTTTTTCTTTTTTTTAAATTCCATAATAAATAACCAACTTTCTCACAAAATCGGCTATATTATACCATATAATAATAATTTTGCCAATAAAATTTTATATTAACTCATTTTTAATCAATATTTTCATAATTAATTACATAGAAAATAGAAGAAAGATAAGGAAACTCAAGAGATAATAATCAGTTCTTAAACTACTCACTTATTACCAAACAACTTATTTTATAATAAAAAAAATAGCTATTATTCATAACTATTTTTTAACTACCTACTCTTATGGCTTTTTAAAAGATAACTAAGTCTAGTAGCTCGAAAAATTTGATTTTGCATCGCTCTAAACGAAATAGCCAAACTAAGTTCTATTCCATTTTCAAAAACTACCTTAGTTGTATTATACTCATATTCATAATAATCTCGAATTTTATTTACCGCTATCCAAATACATTCTCGATCATCTGGACTAGTAGTTGGAAAAAAAACAATATTTCTCTCATCTTCTACTATAATAGGAATCTTATAATTCGCCCCAATAATAGCCTTAGCTCCTTCTCTTCTTCCTTCATAACTACTACCAAAATATTTGCAACTATGATCCAAAATATCAAAAGATTTCTGCTCAACAAGATAATTTTCCTTATCTTCTAATACTTTTGAGTAACCATTATCCATTGATATAATAGCCAAAGTTCCATCATTAATTTCATAATTTTTTGTCATATTTAATCCCCCCTGAAAGCAACTATTCCCTCGCCTTCAAATAAATAATAACACTTTAAACTGTCAAAATTTGAGGAAATATGTCATAAATCTACAAATTTCTACATTTTTCCACAATAAAAGAGGAAAACTCTTTATTTCCTCAAAATATTCAATAATCTTAATAAGTTCTAATAGGTAATACCAATTGTGTCAGAGATTCTTCATCATTAGATTTCAAAATAATTGGTTTAATTTCTCCAACATAATGAATTTCAACAGTTTCTGTGGAAAAACTTTTTAATGCTTCCATCATATATTTAGCACTAAAAGAAATCTTAATATCATCAGCTATACTTTTAGTAACTTTCATCTTCTCTTCAACTCGACCAATCTCTATAGAAGAAGACTTAAGAATTAAAGTATCTCCCTCTGTCTCAAGTGTCACAATATTTTTATCACGATCACTAGTCAAAATACTAGCACGATCAATTACACTATAAAAATCATTTAATTTAGCTGTAAGGACCATATAAGACTCCTCAGGCATTAAATTTGCCGTATTAGGATAAGTTCCATTAATTAAACGAGATTGAAACAATAAATTCTTATACTTAAATAAAATCTTATTATTAAAAATATGAATCTCTACTTTACTCTCATCATCATCATCCATAATTCTAGAAAACTCTACTATATTATGACTAGGAATAACAATATTATAACTTTCTTCACTAGCTTTATCTAATTGAATGACTTTACGAGCAAGACGATAACTATCTGTAGAATTACACTCTAAAACATTTCCCACTATATTAAAGTTAATTCCTGTAAGAACAGGTTTAGTTTCTTCATTAGATGCAGCAAAAGCAGTTTGATTAACTAAATCTTTAAATATTGTTGCCTTAATATCAATTTTTTTCTTACTTTCTTCTAAGTTAATAGTTGGATATTCACTTTCGTTAATTCCATTTAAATTAAATTCACTATTTTCTGTATAGATCAATATTTTAAGATCATCTACTACTTCTATATTAATATATTTATCTGGTAATTTACGTACAATATCAGAAATATACTTTCCTTGTACAATAATATTCCCTTCTTCTTCAACTTTAAAATCTTCTTCTTTACATCCTTCAATTGTAGTTTGGATAGTAATATCATTATCTGAAGCAGTTAAAATTAATTTATTCTTTTTAAGTTCAAATTTAATACCCGCTAAGACAGGAATTAAATTTTTAGTAGATATTGCTTTAGATACTTTATTAATAGCTTCTTGTAAAATTTCTTTCTTAATTGTTAATTTCATTTTTAAAAACCTCTTTTCTTTATATTTATTATTATTTAATATGTTTTTATTATTATTACTGTGGAAAAAGTTGAAACTTTATTTTTTTCTTAAAAATAAAAACAATTTTAAATTTTTAGCTTGTGGAAAAAAATGTTAATATTAGTATTTATCCACAATCATCATTATTCTATTTCTTTTTTCAATTTTTCTATAATATTTTTTAGATCCTGATTAACTTTTATTTCATTTTCAATTTTTTCAACAGAATGCATAACAGTAGAATGATCTTTTCCACCAAACTCTGTTCCTATTTTAGGAAAAGACTCACTAGTTAAATTTCTACATAGATACATAGCAATTTGTCTTGGGAATGCTATATTGGAACTTCTCTTCTTACTTCGAATATCTTCAACACTAATTTGAAAAAATTCTGCCACTATCTTCTGAATTCGATGAACATCATTTTTTTCACTAATGCCTTTACTAATAAAATCTTTTAAAGCATCAATTGCTAAATTAAGAGTAATAGAAGTTCCTCCCATAATAGCGGAGTAAGCAACAAGACGAGTAATGGAACCCTCTAACTGTCGAACATCATTTCCCATATTAGAAGCAATATATTCAATTACATCTTCAGGAATTTCTTTTTCAAAGTTGCCTGCTGCAATTTTTCTTCTAATAATTTCCATTCGAAGATTAAAATCAGGTGGAAAGATATTAACAGTTAAGCCCCAACAAAATCTAGTTCTAAGACGATCTTCTAAAAGTTTTAAATCATCTGGAGATCGATCTGATGAAATAATAATTTGCTTAGAATCGCTATATAAAGTATTAAAAGTATGGAAAAATTCTTGTTGAGTTTGAGTAGCGCCTCCTAAAAATTGGATGTCATCAATAATTAAAACATCAACATTCCTGTATTTATTCTTAAAAAAATCAACATAATTAAAATTAGTTCCATTATTGTCTTTCTTATTAATACCAATAAAATCTTGAATAAACTGATCACTTGTAACATATAAAACCCTTTTATTGGTATTATTAACAATATAATTCCCAATAGCATGCATTAAATGAGTTTTACCAAGGCCACTATTTCCATATATAAATAAGGGATTATACATTTTTCCTGGATTTTCAGCAACAGATAATGCTGCTGCTTGAGCAAATTTATTACTATTTCCAACGATAAAGTTTTCAAATGTATATTTTTGATTTAAATTCGTTTGTTCTCTATTATGTGGAACACCTTCAGGAATCGACTCGATCCTAGCTGTCATTACTTCCTCTTCTTCCTTAATTTCCTCTTCTAAAACAAATTCAAGCTCAAAGTTTGTTCCTGTAATTTTATTGATAATATATTTAATTTGTTCATCATAATTATCAGATAAATGTTTCTTATGAATAGGCATAGGAACAATAATAATAGCCTTACCTTCTTCTAGTTTATATAATTTTGTATCATTAAACCAAGTATCATAGGCAAGAGATGATAGCTCATCTTTAATTTGATTTAGAAAGTTGGTCCAAAGGACCTGAGTGTTCATTCTACCATCTCCCCTCAAGTAATTTATACACCAATATAATAAATCAATTTGTGGAAAAAAGAAACAAAAAAAACAGAAAAAATTTAATCCACAACTTATCCACAGAATTATCCACAAAGAATATCCTTATTTTATAAAGTAAAAATATAATTCTCCACATTTTCCACAAATTAATAATAAACAAGAGAAAAAAAGAAATCCACAAACCTGTTAATTTTGTGGAAAGAAATTTCTAAAATATTTTTTAAAGTCTTTTTACTACTTTTATATATCAGGAGCATTTGTAAATAAAATTTGAAGAATTAAAAAAGGATTATAATTTTAATATATTTTAGTTATAAACTTTTTTATCAATAGTTTTATTAAAAAACATCCATTATTTACCATAAAAATATAAATATATGCAATATTAACATAATTTAATTTTCTTATTTTTAATTGACAAATAAAACAAATATTGATTATAATAAGGGAGATTTATGTCTGGAGGTGGAAATATATGAAAAGAACTTATCAACCAAATAACCGTAAAAAAGCCAAGAAGTTAGGTTTCTTTGCACGTAAAAAAACAAATATTTTAAATCGTCGTCGTCGCAAAGGTCGTAAAAGTCTTTGTAAATAATTCCACCGTTTTAGAAACAGTGGTTTTTTCAATTTAAAAGAAGGTAAGAATATGCGTAAATTATATATTGTTAAAACAAAAGAAGAATTTAATGATTTAATTAAAAATGGAAAAGTAAAAAAGAGCAAGTATTTTGTAATATATAGTAAGCTAAATCATTTAAAATATGATCGCTTTGGAGTATCTGTTGGTAAAAAAATTGGTAAAGCTGTTACAAGAAATAAATATAAAAGAAAAATAAGAGCTATTATAGATATTTATCGAAAAGACTATCTAAATCATCAAGATTATATTATAATATTAAGAAATAGAGCCCTAACTCTAAATAATCAAGAATTAAGTAAAGAATTACTCTCTTTACTACAAAAAGGAGAACTGAATGAAAAATAAAAAAAATAGTAGTAAATTAATCATTGTAACATTACTAATATTAATTCTGACAACAGGTTGTACCAAAACATTAGTAGATAAAAATAAAAAAGCAGTCATTAATAAAAAGACAGGTCAAAATTTAACAGAGAATATTTTATGTAAACCAACAGATAAAAAGACAATTGAACAATACAAAAAAAATAAAGTCGATGTAGATAAGTTACCAGATTGTAAAGATATTAAAATCAATAGTGGCAAATATGAAGGATTATGGACAACTGTCTTAGTTAAGCCCCTAGCCTACTTTATTCTTCAATTAGGAAATCTAACTAAGAATTATGCCTTAGCATTAATATTAATTACTATTATTATTCGACTAATATGTTTTCCATTTACTAAGAAAACAGCAATGCAATCAGAATTAATGAAAAAAGCACAACCAGAGATGAAAAGAATCCAAAAGAAATATGAAGGAAAACAAGATGAGCAATCGATGATGAAGCAAAGTCAAGAAATGATGATGGTCTATAAAAAATATAATATTAGCCCAATGTCAGGTTGTCTATTCTCTTTCATTCAATTACCATTATTTATTGCTTTTTATGAAGCCGTTCAACGTTTCCCAGCAATATTTGAAGATAGTTTCCTAGGTCTACAATTAGGAACAACTCCAAGTGTTGGAATTACTAGTGCAACATTTTATGTTTATATTATATTAATGATATTCATCGCCCTTACAACATTCTATTCATTCAAAATGAATATGTCAGGTCAAACTTTAGACCCAGCAATGAAAAAAATGCCAATCTATATGAGCATCATGATTATTGTAACCGCTTTCTTTATGCCATCAGCACTATGTATTTATTGGATCTTTAATAATCTATGTACAATTATTCAAAATATTTTAGTTAAAAAGGATCTAAAACAGTAAAGGAGTCTATATGGAAAAATTAAAATTTAATGCTCCAACTAAGATAGAAGCAATAAATCAAGCCAAAAAAAAATTAGTAGAAACAGAAAATAACTTAATAATTAAAGTAATGAAAGAAGAAGAAAATGAAGTTGAAATTGAAGTAATAGAAAAAAGAGAAATTCTAAATTTTATTAGTAATTATCTAAAAGAAATTCTAAAAAATATAGGTTATCAAAGCATAAATATAGAAGTAACAAATAAAGAAACTGTTCCAAATTTTACTATTTATTCAGAAAATGATTCTTTATTAATAGGTAAAGCAGGTAGAAATTTAAAAGCATTACAAACAATTACGATCCATGCCCTAAGAAAAGAACTAAAAGAACCTTATAAATTTGTAATTAATATTAGTGACTACAAAGAACAAAGAGAAAAATCATTAATCAAGCTAGCTCATAATATTGCCTATGAAGTAAAGCAAACAAAAATTGATGCAAAATTAGATTCAATGAACTCTTATGAAAGAAGAATTATTCACAATGCCTTAGTAAACAATAAAGATGTTTATACAAAAAGTGAAGGAACAGAACCTAATCGATATATTGTAATTAAATCCAAAGAAAATAATTAAATTTGCCCTACCTTGATTATGGTAGGACTTTTCATTTGTAAAGAACATTAATTTATGATATTATAATCAAGAAAAAAAGGAGATTAATATGGAAAAAGCAGATTTAGAAAAATTAATAAAAGACTATCAAAGAGGATTAGATTATATCGAAAATACAAATAAAGAATCAGCTCTAAAATCAAGATATATTGCTAGATTAAAAAAGTTAAAGGAAGAAATTCAAAATTCAAACTTCAAAGAGGAAGAAACAATAAAACAAAGAGGTCGATAAAATGAATGATACAATAGCAGCTATCTCAACTGCTTTAGGTGTAGGGGCCATTTCCATTGTTAGAATAAGTGGAAAAGATTCTTTAAAAATAGCAAATGAAATAGTAGAAGGAATAGATTTAACTCAAGTGAAATCTCATACTATTCATTATGGAAAGATAAAAGATCAAGAAGAAATCATAGACGAAGTTTTAATATCAGTCATGCTTTCTCCAAAAACGTATACAACAGAAGATATTGTAGAAATAAACTGCCATGGAGGAATTAGTACAACAAGTAAAGTATTAGAACTACTTCTATTAAAAGGAGCTCGTTTAGCAGAACCTGGAGAATTTACGAAGAGAGCTTTTTTAAATGGAAGAATTGATCTAACACAAAGTGAAGCGGTTATGGATCTAATTGAAAGTAAAACTAATATAGAAAGACAATTAGCAATCAATAATGTCGAAGGAAAAATATCCAAATTAATTAAAAAGTTTAGAGAATCATTAAAAGATCTAATATCACATATAGAAGTCAATATAGATTATCCAGAATACTATGATATAGAAGTTATCACAATTAAAAAAATAAAAGATACTCTCATCAAACAGATCAAAGAATTAAAAAAATTAGTCAAGGAATCAGAAAATAAAGAAATTATTAAAACAGGAATTAAAACAATTATCATAGGAAGACCAAATGTTGGGAAAAGCAGTATTTTAAACAGCCTTTTAGAATTCGATAAAGCAATTGTAACCGATGTTGCAGGAACAACAAGAGACATTGTAGAAGGAAATATTTATCTAGAAGGAATACCATTAAATATCATCGATACAGCAGGAATTAGAAAAACAGAAGATATTGTAGAAAAAATAGGAGTAGAAAAAAGCCTATCTCTAATAGATGAAGCTGATTTAATTTTAGTTGTTTTAAATAGTAATGAAAAACTAACAAAAGAGGATCAAGAAATATTAGAAAAAACCAAGGAAAAACCAAGTATTATTATTCTGAATAAAAATGATTTACAACAAAATATTGAACGTAAACAAATAAAAAACAGAAATATAATTAGTACCAACACAACTTCTCTAAATGGAACAATCCCCTTAAAAGAAAAAATAAAAGAAATGTTCAAACTAGATGAAATTACAACCAACGACTATACTTATTTAACTAATGCTAGACAACTTTCTCTTGCTAAAAAAGCCTTACTTTCATTAGAAGAAGCTTTAAAAAATACAGAACAAGACTCTCCTATTGATTTAATTGAAATTGATATTAAAGAAGCTTTAGAAACTCTAGGAGAGATCATTGGTCTAAATTATAATGATGAAATGATTGATCATTTATTTGAACATTTTTGTGTAGGAAAGTAAAAAATAAAATAAAAAAGAAAAAAGGAGAAAAATAATATGGACTTAAAAAATTTTAAACTAGCACCTCTATATACATTAGATCAAGAATGGGCTTTATTATCTGTAGGAGACAAAAAGAAATTTAATGCCATGACAATAAGCTGGGGCGGTTTAGGAACAATTTGGAATAAACCTGTTGTAACAGTCTATGTAAAACCTAATCGTTATACTTATGAATTAATGGAAAATAATGAATACTTTACCATCAGTTTCTATGATCAAAAGTATAAAAAGGATTTAGGAATAATGGGCAGTAAATCAGGTCGAAATTTAGATAAAATATCCTTAACAGAACTAACACCAGAATATAATCAAAATACAATCTCTTTTAAAGAAGCAAAATTAACAATAATCTGTAAAAAAATCTATTTTCAAGATTTAAAGCTAGAAAATATTAATAAGGAAAGTATTACTCAAAAAGAAATCGATCGTTTTTATCAAAAAGAGCCAATGCACAGAATGTATATAGGAGAAGTAATCGATATTATTGATAAAAGAAATTAGATTAATTTTTTAATAAAAGGACGTGAGGTAAATGAATTATGAAATAATTGTAGTAGGAGGAGGACATGCTGGTTGTGAAGCTTCTCTTGCAACAGCTAGAATGAATCATCAGACTCTTTTAATAACAGGAAATATAAAAAATATAGCAGATATGCCTTGTAATCCTTCAATAGGAGGACCAGCTAAAGGAATTATTGTAAGAGAAATTGATGCTTTAGGTGGAGAAATGGGAAGAAATGCAGATAAATCTACCCTTCAAATGAAATTATTAAATACCAAAAAAGGTCCAGCAGTTCAAGCCTTAAGGGCACAAGCAGATAAAGTAATTTATCCTAAAGAAATGTTAAAAACATTAAATGAAACAGAAAATCTTTCTATATTAGAAGCAATGGTAGAACACTTAATTGTAGAAGAGAAAAAAATAAAAGGAGTAATTTTAGAAGATGGAACCAAAATTTATTGTAAATCATTAATTTTAACAACAGGAACCTATTTAAAAGGAACCATTCTAGTAGGAAGTGAAAAAACAAGTGGCGGACCTCATGGGGAAAAACCAAGTAAATTTTTAAGTGATGATCTAAAAGAATTAGGATTTACTATTTTAAGATTAAAAACAGGAACTCCCCAAAGAATCGATAAAAATTCCATTAATTATAGTAAAATGACAAAAGAAGAAGGAGACAACTTACCTCATACCTTTTCATTTGATGAAATCAAATATTATGATGTAAAAAATCAAGTAGATTGTCATTTAATTTATACTAATCAAAAAACTCATGACATCATCAAAGAAAATTTACAAAAATCTAGTATGTATGGAGGTTATGTTGAAGGAGTTGGTCCAAGGTATTGTCCTTCAATAGAAGATAAAGTTGTTCGCTTTTCTGATAAAGAAAGACATCAATTATTTTTAGAACCAGAAAGTAATGAACAAAGCGAAGAATACGGAAATACCATTTATTTACAAGGATTTTCTACTAGTATGCCATATGATATTCAGGAAAAAATGGTTCATTCTCTACCTGGATTAGAACAAGCCAAAATATTAAAATATGCTTATGCCATAGAGTATGATGCCATTGACCCTAGACAGTTAAACCAAACACTAGAAACAAAACTAGTTGAAAACTTATATACAGCAGGACAAATTAATGGAACAAGTGGCTATGAAGAAGCAGCGGGACAAGGATTAATTGCTGGAATAAATGCAGTTTTAAAATTAGAACAAAAAGAACCACTAATATTAAAAAGAAATGAAGCCTATATTGGTGTTTTAATAGATGACCTAGTGACTAAAGGAATTAAAGATCCCTATCGAATGTTAACATCTAGAGCAGAATATCGCCTTCTATTAAGAAACGATAATGCTGATATCCGATTAAGAGAATATGGATATCAAATAGGTTTAATTAAGGAAAATCAATATCAAAAATTTAAAATAAAGTTAAAAAATATCAATGATTTATATCAAACACTACAAAAAAACAAAATTACCCCAACCAAAGAAATAAATGAATACTTAAAAACTATTCCAACAGCAACCCTAAAAGATGGAATAACTTTATATGACTTACTGAAAAGACCAGAAATCAACATGGAAATAATAGAACATTTTATTACTCTACCCTATACAAATGAAGAAAAGCAACAAGTAGAAATTAATATCCGTTATGAAGGATATATTAAAAAAGCCAATCATGAAGCGGAAAAGATGTTAACACTTGAAAATAAATTAATTCCAAAAGAAATAGACTATAATCAAATTCCGAATCTAGCTAGTGAAGCTCGTGAAAAATTAAATAAAATTCGCCCTACTTCACTTGGACAAGCGACTAGAATTAGCGGAGTAAATCCAGCAGATCTTTCCATATTAATGATCTATTTAAGAAAGAGAGAAAAAAATGACTGAAAAAGAATTTCAAGAAGAATTAAAAAAATTAGGAGTTTCTCTTACAGAAAAACAATTAAATCAGTTAAAAAAGTATTATGAACTTTTAATAGAATGGAATCAGAAAATAAATCTAACTAGAATTACCAATAAAGAAGAAGTATATTTAAAACATTTTTATGATAGCATAACCATAACAAAAGTAATTGATCTAAAAAAAGTATCTACCCTACTCGACTTTGGAACAGGAGCAGGATTTCCAGGCTTAGTTTTAAAAATTATTTATCCTCATTTAAACGTTACTCTACTCGACTCTTTAAATAAAAGAATTATCTTTTTAAATGAAGTAATAAGAGAACTAAATTTACAAGAAATAGAGACCATTCATGAAAGAATAGAAAACTATCATAAAAAGCAATTTGATGTCATTACAACAAGAGCAGTTGCTAACCTTTCTAAACTTTTAGACTATACTAAAAATTTAATAGGAGAAAAAACAAAATTTATTCCTTTAAAGGGTCATATTGAAGAAGAATTACAAGAAATACAAAAAAAGAAACAATTACAAAAATACCAACTAAAAATAACTAGAAAAGAAAAATTTTCTCTTCCTAAAGAAAACAGTACGAGAACAATTTTAATCATTGAAAAATAAAGATAAAAAAAGAAGTTTCTAAGTTAAATATAAAACCAAAAGTAATAGATATTATAATAGTGAAAATGAATTCAATAAATTATATGTTAAAAACAAAAAAGCTAATAATACAGTAGGAAAACCTTAATAAACCTGTTATTACAAGAAGATAAAATAGTTACCATATATCATTCTAAAATAAAAGAACGATCAAAATTTACAAAAATTGCTGATATCTTAATACATATAATAAATCAATCTAATTTAATAAAAAACTTTGATATACTATAAAAAATAATTATAATAATCATATAAAGGAGAGATTGTAAATGGAATTTAAAATAGAAGAAATACATGAATATGAAGAAAAAATAAAAAAATTATATCAGTTTTGGAGTGAACAGGAAAAAATAAACTTTTTAAATTGGCTTTATTATCGGAACGCAATAGAAAGCTTAGATAGATATATGACCCTTCAAGAAAATCCAAATGATGAATACAATACGGAATTGAAAAAATATCTAGATATAGGATTTGAGGTATTATATTCAAAAGGAGATCAAGAAAATCCAATAAGAGATGATTTAAAAGAAATCTTTGAAAATGAAAAAATAATATATCATAAAGAATTAGGAATAATCGGAAATATTGTAAAAATAGATGATAGAAATGGAAAAATATCTTTAAGACCATTTGACTTTTATTATGAAATAAAAGAAGGTGAAGAATACATTCCAATATACAGATCAAGCCAAACAGTCAATGGTGAAATTGATAAAGTAAAAAAAATTATGGAAGATTATAATTTAAATACCCCATGGACTAAAGCAAATGAGGAATTATTACTTACTAGACAATTAAATGGAACACCAAAAACAACAAAAGAAATAATAGCAACATTCAATGAAGATATCATAAGTGCTTTAGGATATGTAAAAAAAGATGGCAAAGTATATGTAAAACATTAAAGAGGATGAAACACCTCTTTTTACTTGAAAAAAATGTTTAACTAATGATATAATCAAAATAGAATAAAAAAGATAAAGGATAAAAAGGGAGGAAATAATATGGACAACTCACAAGAAGTAACCTATTTACATTTAGATGATATTATTCCTAATAGATTTCAACCTCGTGAGGTATTTGATGAGAGAGCCTTAAAAGAGTTAGCAATATCAATCAAGGAACATGGAGTAATCCAACCAATCATTGTTCGAAAAATAAGTGATAGTAAATATGAAATTATTGCAGGAGAAAGAAGATATAAAGCATCTGCTTTAGCAGGAATGACAAAAATTCCAGCGATCATTCGTAATTTAGATGATAAAGAGGCAGCAAAAGTTGCTTTATTAGAAAATTTACAAAGAAAAAATTTAAATCCAATAGAAGAAGCTAGAACTTATCAAAAAATAATTGAATTAGATGAAATGACACAAGAAGAACTCGCTAAAACAATGGGAAAAAGCCAATCCGCAGTAGCCAATAAATTAAGACTTTTATCATTACCAGATGAAATTCAATCTTCTCTATTAAAAGAAGAAATTTCCGAAAGACATGCTAGAGCCCTAATTAATTTAGATAACCTAGAAGAACAAAAAGAAATGTTAAAAAAAGTCAAAAAAGAAAAAATGACAGTGCGTCAACTAGAAAGTGAAATAAAAGCAAAACAAATGCCAAGACAAGATGAAATAAAGGATAATGAAGATCTAAATTCACTAATAAATCCAAATCCAGTACCAATAGAAAAACAGACAATAAATAGTAGTAAAAATAATAGTAATACAAGTTTTCTAATGGATCCAAATTTCTCTGATAACAATAAGGAAAAAAATGATAGTATCATTAACTATGGAGAAATAAGCGATGAAGAAGATGATGATGAAGGAGAAGAAAATTTCAAAGAAATACCAACTACTCCTATTGATTTAGATAAATTAAAGGCAAATACAACAGATATTAATGATATAAATAAAATAAATGAAGAAAAAACAAACGAGACTTTAGAAGAAAAAAAGACAGATTTAGATAGTTTACTAAACATTACTCCACCAACAGAAAATAGTTTTTCTCCAGCACAAGAGGCTTTAAGAGAAAGTGAAAATCAAAATGAAAATAAAGAAGATTATTTTAAGGCACCTGACTTAATGTCAATAAATATTCCAAATTCAGATCCAAAAGAAAATAAGAAAGAAGAAAAACCAAAGGATTCTAATAATTTTAATAGTTTATTAGATTTAATAAATACAGCACCTACTGAGGTATCCGCACCAAAGAAAGAATCTTTAACAGATATCAATCAAACATTATTTCAAAAGGAAATTGAAAAAGAAAATCCAAATAAAAAAGCAGGAAAATCATTAGGAATGGCTTTAATGAATGAGGCCTATAATAATAATCAAAAAAATAAAATAGAACAATACAATATTCAGCAGATGATCAATGAAATAAGAAAAACTTTATCAAATTTAGAACTACATGGTGCAAAAATAGATACAGATGAAATGAATTTTGAAAATCAATATCAAATATTAATTAAAATAGATAAAAATAGTAATTATTAAAAACAAAAATAATAAATTAGATAGTATCAGCTAGGCATAAGAAAATTATGCCTTTTCTTTTAAACTTGAAATATTAGTTTTCAAATAGCTATTTTTTTGATACAATATAATTTGTTAGAAAGTGAAAAAGGTGATAAGATGGGAAAGACAATTTCGCTAGTAAACCAAAAAGGTGGCGTAGGTAAAACAACCACAAGTATTAATCTTTCTGCATCATTAGCAGTATTAGGAAAAAAAGTGTTATTAATTGATTTGGATCCACAAGGAAATACAACTACTGGTGTAGGGATAAATAAAGCAGATATTGAAAAGAGTATTTATGATGTTTTAACTGAAAAATGTCAAATAGAACAAGCAATAACAAAAACAAAGTATAAAGAATTATATGTGATACCAGCAACCATTAATTTAGCAGGACTAGATATTGAATTATTAGAAAAAAGTCAACATGAACCAGGATATCAAAAAGGAAGTCAATTAAAATTTCATCTAGATAAAGTAAAAGAAAAGTTTGACTATATCATTATAGATTGTCCACCATCATTAGGTTTAATTACAACTAATGCTTTAACAGCATCAAATTCTGTAATTATCCCAGTTCAATGCGAATTTTTCGCACTAGAAGGAATTATGCAACTATTAAATACCATTATGCTTGCCCAAAAAAGTCTAAATCCAGATTTACAAATAGAAGGTGTTCTATTAACGATGCTGGATTCAAGAACAAATTTAGGATTTGAAGTAGTAGATGATATCAGAAAGTTTTTCAAAGAAAAAGTTTATAATACAATTATTCCCAGATTAATAAGATTAACAGAAGCCCCATCACATGGAGAACCAATTATTGCATATGATCCTAAAAGTAGAGGATCTGAAGCTTATATCAATTTGGCAAAGGAAGTGATTGAAAGAAATGGAACAAAATAATATTAAAAGAAAAGCTTTAGGAAAAGGGTTAGAAGAACTTTTTAGTAGTGAACCAATAGATTATACAAAAGTAGAAGAAAAAATAGTAAGTGAAACACCAAAAGAAGAGATTCAACTTCTTCCAATTAGAGAATTAAGGGCCAATCCCTATCAACCTAGAAAAGTATTTGATGAAAATGCTTTAGAAGAATTAGCCAGTTCAATTAAAGAACATGGAGTATTTCAACCAATAATTGTCAAAAAAAGCATAAAAGGTTATGAGATTATTGCAGGAGAAAGAAGAGTAAAAGCCTCTACTCTAGCTGGACTAGAAGAAATTCCTGCTATTATTAGAGACTTTACCGATGCAGAAATGATGGAAATTGCCCTTTTAGAAAACTTACAAAGGGAAAATCTAACTTCTATCGAAGAAGCTACCGCTTATAAAAATCTACAAGAAAGTTTAAATCTTACTCAAGAAGAACTAGCCAAAAAATTAGGTAAAAGTAGATCTCATATTACCAATATGCTAGGTTTATTAAAATTGCCAGAAGAAACTAGAAGTTTAATTAATAACCATAAAATGAGCATGGGACATGCCAGAGTTTTAAGTAAATTAGACGATATTTATCAAATTAAAGAATTAACAGATAAAATTATTACAGAGGGAATCAGTGTTAGAGAATTAGAAAATATTACATCTAAGAGTGAAGAATATGTAAGAAGAAACAAAATAGTAAAAAGATCCTCAAAAAACAATGAATACTCATACTTAGAAGATACATTAAATGAAAAATTAGGGACAAAAGTAAAAATAAAAAATAACAAAATAGAAATATCATTTACTAATTCAAATGATTTAAACAGATTATTAGAAATCATGAACCTTGACAAGTAAAAAGGAGTAAAAATATGATAACTTTATTTAATACTTATGAAATAGACATTAAATATTTTACCCTACCAATTATTTATATTGCAATAGGAATAATAACCTATATTATTTTAAAAAGAATGATTAATAATATCTTTACCAAAAAATATTTGAATTCTTTTACCAAAAGACATTATCAAAAAAGAGCAGATACAATAAGAATTATGATCCTAAATATTTTAAAATACTTAATGATTATTCTTCTATTTCTTTCTATTCTTACTATATACGGCGTAAATATAAAATCAATTATTGCTGGACTAGGAGTAACAGCAGCTATAGTAGGACTAGCTTTTCAAGATATCGCTAAGGATCTTCTAGCAGGGATCTTTATAATAGCCGAAGATCAATACGAAATAGGAGATACTATCGAAATAAATGGTTTTATGGGAGAAGTAGTTTTTATAGGATTAAAAACAACAAGAATTAAAGACTATAAAGGTAGAACAAAAATAATTGCTAACCATAATATAACAGAAGTAATTAATTATAATTTAGCTAATTCAGTTGCAGTTATAGATATTGGTATTGACTATGATGAAGATATAAATAAAGTAGAAAAAGTTCTAAATAATTTAGTTAAAGATTTAAATCAAACCCTTCCAAAATTAAAAGGAGAAGTAGAAGTGTTAGGCATAAATAAATTAGATGACTCATCAGTTGTTTATAGAATCATTGCTCCAGTTTCTTCCATGGAGCAATATAAAACAGAAAGAATAATAAGAAAAAAACTAAAACAAGTATTAGATAAAGAAAAAATTAAAATCCCATTTCCACAACTTGAGGTGCATAATGGAAAATAAAAAAGAATATACAATAGGTAGTAAAGTGATAATGAAAAAAAAACATCCATGTGGAGGAGAAATATGGGAAGTAGTAAGAGTAGGAGCAGATATTAAAATAAAATGTTTAACTTGTGGAAGAACACTATTTATTCCAAGAATAGATTTTAATAAGAAAATGAAAAAAATTATAATAGAGGAAGGAAAATAAAAATGAAGGAAAAAAGAAAATTAAAATTAAAAAAATTTTACTTTCACCCTATTACAGTATTAATATTAATGTCAATATTCATATTAATATTAACTCTAATTCTTTCTATTTTTCAAGTTCAAGCAACATATAATACAGTCAATTCTGCAACAAACGAATTAGAACCAACTTTAGTAGCTGTTGAAAATTTATTAACATATGATGGTCTAAAATCAATAATAAGTAGTTCCACGAATAATTTTGTTGCCTTTGCTCCCCTAGGAATGCTTTTAATTTCGTTAATAGGAATTAGTATTTTAGAAGCATCAGGCTTTATAGAAGCAATATCAAAAAGAAAACTAAAAAAACTATCAAAATATCAATTAACTTTTCTAATTCTCTTTATTGGTACGATATCTTCATTAGTGAGTGATATTGGGTATGCTATTTTAATCCCACTTTCAGCAATAATATATGAGCTAAATAAAAGAAATCCACTATTAGGAATAATTACTGCCTTCTGTGGAGTAGCATTTGGAAGTGGAATTAGTATCTTTGTTGGATGGACTGATATAAAATTAATACCCTATACTGAAAGTGCAGCACATTTAATAGATTCTACTGCACACATTAGTTTAACCTCAAACTTAATCTTTATTATTGTAGCAAGTATCATAATTCCAATTATTGGTACAATAATAATAGAAAAATTAATTGCACCCAAAATAGGAAAATACCATTTTCATGATCATACAACAGGAGAAACTCTAAAAACATCAGAATTATCAATACTAGATATTGAAGAGGTAGAACAAAATAAAATTGCAGAAGAAAAAAATGAAAAAAAAGGGTTAAGAATCTCTTTAATTGTAGCACTAGTTATGATAGTTATATTTTCTTATATGTTAGTTCCCAATTTACCAGCATCAGGTCTTCTACTGGATAAGACAGAGAATACTTATGTTAATCAATTATTTGGTGAGCGATCTTATTTTCATTTAGCTTTTACATTTCTAACATCTACATTTTTTATTATAATAGGTTTAATTTATGGATTTTTTGCTAAAAAAATTAAAAGTGATAAAGATTTAATTGATAAAACAGCATCAAAATTTAGAGATATAGGAATGCTTTTAATTTTAATATTTGTTACTTCGCAATTTTTAGCAATTTGGAAGAAAAGTAATATTGGAATTATTATTACATCATGGTTAGCCACTTTACTTTCCCATCTAGATCTTTCTGGTATTCCCTTAGTAATCATAACCTTAATTATTATCGCTTTTGCTAATATTTTCTGCACTAGCATTTCAACAAAATGGCAAATCTTCTCTCCTATCGTAGTACCAATGTTTATGCAAGCCAATGTCTCACCTCAGTTTGCTCAACTAGTAATGAGAGTATCAGATTCTATGACTAAAGGAATTACTCCATTCTTCTCATTTTTTATCATTTATATAGGTTATCTAAATTTGTATCATCAAACAAAAAATAAACCAATATCTATTCATGGAGCAATAAAACTAATAACACCATACTTTATAATTATTAGTTTATCATGGATTTTATTAATTATAGGTTGGTACATTATAGGCCTACCAATAGGACCAAAAGTAACTCCAACTATTTAATACGAAACAGCTCCTCTCCCCCTACTTGACAAAGTGGGGGGGGGCATTTTATAATGGAATAAAAATAAGAACATAAGACAAGAAATGACTATAAAATAAGAAAAAAGATATAATAGAAGAAAGGAAGGGATGTAGAGATGAAAAAATTCAAGCAAAATAGTAAAATTATGATTTTCTTTATATTAGGACTGGTTTTAGCAGGTAGTGGAGTATATGCAGCAACAACGATAGCAGGAAGTAATATCACTTATTCCAATAGTAAATCAGGACTTTCTTCAACAAATGTTCAAAATGCAATCGACGAATTATATGAGAAATCAGATATTAGAAAAGTAGGAAGATTTGTAAATTCCTATACCTATAACCAAACAAGTGGAGCGAGTAATTATTGTGTAACAGGAGAAGAAAGCACTTGTAAAAGAACAACTTGTTATAAAAATAAAATAGAAAACAGTTGCCCATCAGGAACGATTATTAAATATAAGGTAAATGATACTGATATTATTAATTTTCATGTGATGTTTGATGAGAAAAACACAATAACAATGTTAAGTCAAAAAAATATTGTTTATAATGTAGATTGGTCTAATAAAATAGATTACAATGGGGTAGGTGGAGAATGTTATATAGGGGCCAATAACTACCCATGTAATGATAAGGGACCAATATCAATATTGCCAATATTAGAAAATGTAACAAGAGGTTGGAGTAATGTCAATGATCAAACTTACACCTTAGGAACTACCTCTTTATCAGGAAAGGGAGCCTCAACAGGATGTAATATTGATAATTACGAATGTACAAGTAATACATATACCTTACCAGAAAGAACAGCAAAAGCGAGAATGCTTACAGCTCAAGAAGCAAAAGCGCTAGGTTGCACAAATCAATCAAAATCATGCCCGATTTGGGTATACAATTACCTAAAACTCTCAACTAATTATGGAGGAGCAAACGATGATATAGCAGCAAATGACAGCTATTGGCTTATTAATGGTAATTCAAGTGGCAAGTATGGCGGGATTACTATAAATGAACATGGGAATTTTAGCGCGACAGCGAACCACTTGCATGGAACTAGAGCAGTAGTAGTTATCGCAAAATAAAAAACATTAATGAGGAGTAATAGAGAAATTATAAAAACTTGTTGTAGCCTTAAATCTACTCTCGTATACCATGTGAATCATATCCAATATTTTCTTACAATAAATTCTATGGCCTTAACTGAATAATACACCTCTTGATAACTTGTAAACATAAATTTTTATCCTTTATTTGACTATATATTTTATTATATAGAGGCAAGTTTATACTTTCAGGTGTGCACATTTTATAATAGAATAAAAGTAAAGTAATAGCATAAAACAAAAATGATTATAGTAAAAGAAGATAGGGAAGGATATAAAGATTATAAAAAGCTTTAAAGTTAAATAGGAGTAGTATAACAGGTACAGGAGTATATGCCATAACTTTGATAGTGGAAGATAATATTAATTATTTTAATACAAAGTTAGGAATTTCATCAACCAATGTTCAAGGATGTACATTTGTAAATGATGTGAAACAAAAATTTATATAAAAGTGACTCGTATTT
>CANRVH010000008.1 GCA_947643225.1 uncultured Clostridia bacterium | reverse complement strand
TCATATTATACGACTTGACTCACTTTTTTTATATAGAATTGTTTCACATCTATTGCAACTCTACAGTATTGAATAGCGGATATAACTCTTTTTTCTTTGTAAAATAAAAATAAAATGATATACTAGAAAAGAAAAAGAAAGAAGTGATAACATGAGTCTAACAGCAGGAATAGTAGGATTACCAAATGTAGGCAAATCAACCTTATTTAATGCGATAACAAAACAAAATATTTTAGCTGAAAACTACCCCTTTGCAACAATCGATCCAAATATAGGAGTAGTAACAGTACCTGATAAAAGAATAGATAATTTAGTTAAACTATATAATCCAAGTAAAGTAATTCCAACAGCCTATGAATTTACAGATATAGCAGGACTAGTAAAAGGAGCATCAACTGGAGAAGGATTAGGAAACAAATTTTTATCTCACATTAGAGAAACAGATGCCATCTGTGAAGTAGTGAGATGTTTTGATCATGAAAAAATTATTCATGTAGAAGGAAATATTAATCCAATTAGAGATATCGAAACAATTAATTTAGAACTTACGATAGCCGATCTAGATATTGTTAATAATAGATTAGAAAAAGTATCTAAAAAAGCAAGAACCAGTAAGGATAAAAATGATCTATTAGAAGTAGAAGCATTAGAAAAAGCCAAGAAATCTTTAGAAAACAATATTCCCTTAAGATTAGTAGACTATACAGAAGAAGAAAAAGGATTATTAAAATCATATAGTTTCCTAACGATAAAACCAATCATATATTTAGCAAATATTAGCGAATCAGAAATTGCAAATGAAGATAATGAATATGTAAAACAAGTCAAAGAATATGCACAAAAAGAAAATGCCAAAGTAGTTAAATTATGTGCAAAACTAGAAGAAGATTTGAGTAGCTTAGAAGAGGAAGAGAAAAAAGAAATGTTAGAAGCTTTAAATATTGAATCAAGTGGTCTAGATCAGTTAATTGCAACAACTTATCAATTATTAGGTTTAGCAACTTATTTCACTGTTGGAAAAGATGAAGTAAGAGCATGGACCTTTAAAAAAGGAATGAATGCTAAAAAATGTGCAGGAATTATTCATACTGATTTTGAAAAAGGATTTATCAAAGCAGAAATAATGAGTTATGAAGATTTAATAAAATATGGAAATGAATTAAAAGTAAAGGAAAATGGACGAGCTCGATTAGAAGGAAAAGACTATCAAATGCAAGATGGTGATATTTGTCATTTTAGATTTAATGTATAAAGATATATATAAGAAGGGAAAAGAAAATGGAACAACAAATAATAATATTTGAAACAAATAAGTTAGACGGAATAATGAGTAGAAATAGAAAATTTTATCCCAATAATATGACACAAGAAGAAATAAATGAAAAGTTTTTAGAAACGAGAATCAATATAGGGCATAAATATGGTTTTGATGGTAAAAAAATGTTTCAAGCAACACATAAGAAAAAAGAAAAAGGTATTGACTACCCTGATGGAAAATATATTATAATCAATAAGAGTCATATGACACAAGAAGATTATTGGTATGAAGAATTAAATGCTGATATTTTAATGATTACATCAGAATATCCTAATATAGTATTAGGAAATCAAACAGGAGACTGTCCGATACTAATTGCGGAAGATAGAAAGTTAGGAGTAATGGCTCTATCACATTGTGGAGCAACCGATATCAATAGAGAAATACCAAAAAAAACTATACTAGCATTAATGAAAGAATTTAAAAGCAATCCTGACCATATTTATCTTTATATTGGAACATGCGCAAAAAAAGAAAATTATATTTACGAAACATATCCCAATTGGGCTACAAATAAAAAGGTATGGAATAATAGCATAGAACAAAAAGAAAATGAATTTTATATTGATATGATTAATGCCATTACTAATCAACTATCAGAAATGGGAATAACCAATATTGATATAAGTGACAAAGACACAATAACCACAAAAGATTACGCTTCCCATTATGCCTTTATTCATGGAAAAAAAGAAAAGACAGGTCAAAATTTTGTTGGTGCTTATTATAAAAGAAAAAATCATAGATAATATTACTATGATTTTTTTTCTATCTATCTTAAAATATATCTTTTTTCTTCTTTTTTTTCAATTGAATCATCAGAAATGGTATAATGCTCAAAAAATAACTGAACAGAATTACCATGTTTAGAAGTTTCTAAAGTCATAAACCCAGGATCATAATAATCAATTATATCAGGATGTTCATCACATAAAGCAGGAACTTTAACTCTGTTTTTTAAAAATTGCGCTTGATGGGAATGTCCTCTAATACAAAAATCAGCTTGAACAAAATTATCCCATTTATGGCAATCATGTTCAAGAGAAATTATTTTATCATAAACTTTAAAATAGGATTGAAAATAACCTACCCCCGTTAAATTCTTCTTCTCTTGTTCTAATATCTTTAAAATACGAACCCCACCCTCTCTATATTTTTGATCATGATTACCAGCAAGTACATATTGTTCTAAATTATCATCACTAGGATAAACATCAAGAATATGATCAATTTGTGAAGAACGAGTATTATATTCTTTTTTAGGACTATAAATTCCATCACCAATATCTCCTGCATGAAATAAAAGATTGATTTTTTCTCTTTTAATAAAATCATTAACAAGTTCTAAATAAGCAATATTTTCTTTCATACTACCAAAATGTGTATCAGAAATAATAATAACTTTACTTTTTTTTAAATCGACAAAACTAACATTTTTAATATGTTCACTACGTAAAAATAATTCAACATCCCAAGGAAGAGCAACTTTTATCCTCCTTCGATTTACAATTTTATAAAAAATAGAATTTAACTCATATTTAGATAAATTGAGCTCTTCTTTTATTTCATCAAATTTCTTATAATCCTGAATTAATCTTAAAACTTCTTCAACATTCTCCATAATAACCCCTCTTTTTAAAACACATATATTTTATTATAAAAGGAGAAAAAAATCAAGAAAAATGTTTTACAAGTGACTATTTCTTTGATATAATACTTACGAGTATTTAAATATACTCCTTGCCTTGAAAAAGGCCTTAAGTCCAAAAGGAGGTGTAAAAATGAATAGATATGAATTAATGTTCATTGTAAAGTCGGATATGGAAGAAACAGAAATCAAGAATACTGCTGAAAGCATGAAAAAGATTTTAACAGATAACAAAGCAAAGATAATTGAAGAAAAAGCAATGGGACAAAGAGAATTAGCCTATGAAATAAATAAAATGAAAACAGGTTATTATTTTCTTTATGTAATTGAAGCAACAAGTGAAGCAATTAACGAATTTGAACGTATTTCAAGAATTAATGAAAGTATACTTCGTCATTTAACAATAAAAGTAGAAGACTAAGAGTGAGGAAAAATTATGAATAAAGTATTTTTAATAGGTCGTCTAACAAGAGATCCAGAACTAAGATATACTGGGAGTAATGTTGCTGTTGCAAGTTTTACTCTAGCAGTAAATAGAACATTTGCAAATCAATCAGGAGAAAGAGAAGCTGACTTTATTAACATTGTTGTTTGGAGAAAACAAGCAGAAAATGTAAAAAATTATTTAAGCCAAGGAAGTCAAGTAGCCATTGATGGTCGTATTCAAACTAGAAATTATGACGATCAAGAGGGTAAAAGACATTATATAACAGAAGTAGTAGCAGATAATGTAGAGTTTTTAGGAACTAAAGGAAATAACAATATACCAAGTGCTAATCAATCAAATATAAAACCAGCTGAGCCTACTCCATACGATTTTGGAGAAGAAACTCCTCAACCATCAGCAAAAACTACAGATATAGACAGTAATCCTTTTGCAGATTTTGGATCTTCAATCGAAATAAGTGATGATGAATTACCATTTTAAAAAGGAGGATTAGATTATGGCAGAATTTTATCGTAAAAAGAAAAAAGTTTGTATGCTATGTACAGGAAAAACAGTAGATTACAAAGAACCTGAATCATTAAAAAGATATATAAATGAAAAAGGTAAAATTGTTCCAAGACGAATAACTGGTACATGTGCACGTCATCAAAGAGTGATTGCTTGTGCCATTAAAAGAGCACGTGCTATTGCCCTATTACCTTATACAAAATAAAGTGATTATTCACTTTTTTTTTGCCTAAATCTGGATTAGACATTATTTCAAATTTATTATATAATAATGATGAGTCTTAATGGAGGAAATATAATATGGGAATAGTTGAAAATAAAAAAAAGATTAAAAGACAAGTAAAAAAATC
Source organism: uncultured Clostridia bacterium (assembly GCA_947643225.1). Lineage (GTDB taxonomy): Bacteria > Bacillota_I > Bacilli_A > RF39 > UBA660 > UBA2730. The sequence goes on along the minus strand of CANRVH010000008.1, from coordinate 40,335 downwards.
TAAAAACATATTTCTTATGGCCCATAAAAATCTTGATTTAGATGCAATAGGTAGTTGTATTGGAATATATAATATATTAAAGAAAAATAAAAAAAATTGTTATATCATTATAGACGATAAAGAAGAAGAAATGGGAGTTGCTAAAGTATTAAAAGAAATAGAAGGATGCTATAATATCATAAAAAGTTCAGATATTCCCATATATTTATATAAAAGAACAAATAAGAACTTATTAATAATATTAGATACAAATAAAAAATTCCTACTACAGAATCCAGATGCCATAGACTACTTTACCAAAAAAATTATTATTGATCATCACGATTTAAATAAAGATTCAATTGATGATGGATTAATAATTACAGAGGAAAATACTTCTAGTACTTGTGAAATGGTTGTAACACTATCCACAATGTATAATATAGAACTACCTCCATATGTTTGTACCCTACTTTTAGCAGGAATAATATTAGATACAAATAACTTTACCTTAAAGACAACAGCTGATACATATTATGCAGCTTATTATCTAACAGCATTAGGAGCTAGTCCAAAAAAAGTTCAATATTTATTAAAACAAGATATTAATACCTATGCGGAACAACAAAAGCTATTAGTAAACATAGAAGTATTAAAAAACGTAGCCATTACAAAAGGAACACAATATATCGTATATCGAAGAGAAGATTTAGCAAAAACAGCTGATACCCTATTATTTTTTAACGGAATTGAAGCCTCATTTACAATAGGAAAGATCGGTAAAGATACAGTAGGAATATCGGCTAGATCTTTAGGTAATTATGATATATCAGCGATTTTAGAAGAATTAGGAGGTGGAGGAGATTCCTATAATGGAGCAGCAGTATTTGAACATAAAACAATTGGTGAAGTACATGATATGTTAAAAAAACTAGTAAAGAAACAGGACGGTGAATAAAATGAAAGTAATTTTTATTAAAGACTTAAAAAAACAAGGAAAAAAGGGAGAAATTAAAGAAGTAAAAGATGGATATGCTGAAAACTTTCTAATTAAGAATGGTTATGCAAAAAAAGCTAATTCAGAAGGATTAAGACAATTGGATAGAGAAAATAAAAAAGAAGAAAAGCAACTTACTGAAAATAGAAAAAAAGCAGAAGAACTAAAAGAAAAATTAGATCAAATTACAATTGAATTTAAAGTAAGAACAGGAGTTGGAGATAAAGTATTTGGAAGTATTAGTACAAAACAAATAAAAGAAGAATTAGAAAAAAAAGAAATTAAAATAGATAAAAAACAAATTGAAATAGAAAATCCTATTACAGCCCTTGGATTCCACTATGTAAAAATCAATCTATTTCAAGATATTTCAACAAAAATAAAAATCCATGTAATAAAATAGAGGTGAGATCATGGCTCTTAGAACAATGCCAAATAATATAGAAGCAGAAAAATCCGTTTTAGGAGCTTGCTTTCTATCAAAATATGCTTTACAAAAAGCTTGTGAAAGCTTAGAAAAAGAAAAATTTTACGATGAAAAAAATGGCAAGATTTTCTCTGCAATGAAAAACCTTCAAGATGAAAAAACACCTTTAGATTTAATCACCTTAACTTCACATCTTCAAAAAACAAATGAGCTAAATGAAATAGGAGGAGTAGAATATTTAACAGAAATTTTAAATTTTGTTCCTGTAGCAACCAATGTAGATTATTATATTAAAAGTGTCGAAGATGCTGCTATATTAAGAAAACTGATTGAAACAGCATCAGAAATTGCTACAGACGGCTATAATACTGGCGAAGATATTAATGAAACATTAGACGGAGCCGAGAGAAAGATTTTAAATATTGTTAAAAATAGAAAATCGAGTGAATTTAAAACCATTCAAGAGGTGATGGCCCAAACAGAGGCCAATCTAGAAAAATTAGCAGAATCAAAAGGAGAAATAACAGGACTAGCAACGGGGTGGTATGATTTAGATAAAATTACAGCTGGACTTCATGAGAATCAATTTATCATTATTGCCGCTCGTCCAGCAATGGGAAAAACAGCCTTTGCTCTTAACTTAGCAACTAATGTTGCCATTAATACAGGAAAGACAGTTGCCCTTTTCAACCTTGAAATGGGAGCTGAACAATTAGCAAGTAGAATTATTTCTTCCCTAGGTCAAATAGAAGGATATAAATTGCAAACAGGAAAACTTTTAAACGATGATTGGAAAAGAGTCAGTGAAGCAATTAGTCAATTAGAGGATACCAATATTTTTATTGATGATACACCAGGCATTACCATAGGTGAAATAAGAGCAAAATGTAGAAGACTAGCTAGTAGCAAAAAAGGACTAAGCCTAGTAATTATTGACTATTTACAATTAATATCTGGAGGAAAAAATTATGGTGCCAACCGTCAGCAAGAAGTCTCAGATATTTCAAGATCATTAAAGACACTTGCCATGGAACTTCATATTCCTGTTATTGCTTTAGCCCAACTTTCGCGTGCTGTTGAAGGAAGAGAAGACAAACGACCATTAATGAGTGATTTACGTGAATCAGGATCAATTGAACAAGATGCTGATATTGTCTCTTTCTTATATAGAGATGATTACTATAATAAAGAAGCCAGAAACGATGATAATACAAGTATTAGTGAACTAATTTTAGCAAAACATCGTAATGGACCAACAGCCACCATAGAATTATTATTTAAGAAAAATACTTCAACATTTTTAAATATAAGGAAAGAAGGTAATTAAATGTTAAAAAAGAAAAAAACAACATATATCATTCCTATCCTTTTAATTCCTCTAATGATTTTTTCACTTGGAATGAAAAAATTAGAAATGACACCTAAAACGGTATATCATGTTTATTTAGAGGGAAAATCAATTGGACTAATTAAGTCAAAAAAAGCTTTAGAAGAATACATTGATAAAGAACAAGAACATCTTAAAGAAAAATATCAAGTAAAGAAAGTTTATGCACCAGATAATTTAGATATCAAAAAAGAAGTTACATATAGTAATAATATATCATCCACTAAAGAAATTTATGAAAAAATAAAAGACATCAGTTCCTTCACAATAGATGGATATGAAATTAATATCAAGAAAACGAATACTGGTTCCAGCGATGTCAAAAAAGCTGATAAAAAAGATAAGAAGATTTATGTAATTGATAAAAAAATATTTACTAAATCAATCGACAAGACAGTAAAATCCTTTATTGCAAAAGAAGACTATAATATATATAAATCAAATAAAAAACAAAAAATAAAAGACACAGGAAAAATTATTGAAAAAATCTATATTCAAAATGATATCACCATAAAAGAAGGAAAAATTCCAACAGACAAAGAAATTTATACAGATGAAAACTCCCTAAGTAAATATCTTTTGTTTGGAAAAACAGATAGTGAAGCAACATATACAATTCAAGATGGAGATACCATAAGTGATATAGCATATAATAATAAAATGTCCAATGAAGAATTTTTAATTATTAATCCAGAATTTAAGAATGAAAATGCCCTACTCTATTCTGGACAAGTTGTCAATATTGGAATATTAAATCCTCAAGTAAATATTGTTGAAGAGGATGAAGTAGTATCAATCGAAGAAAAAAAATATCAAACAGAAACAAGATATGATAATAGCAAATATGCAGGATATGAACAAGTTACTCAAGCAGGAGTAAATGGTAGTAATAAAGTTACTCAAAAAATTCAAAAAGTAAATGGAGAAACAACGAATATTGTAACTATGTCAACAGAAGAAGTAACACCAGCAATTAATGAAATCATTGTAAAAGGTGGAAAAGAAAATTCATTTGGAGGAGGAGTGACAGGAGGAGCCCCAGTTGCAACTGCTGGAAGTTGGGGATGGCCTGCTTCATGTAATTCTATTTCAAGTCCTTTTGGTTATCGCTGGGGAGTACTACATGATGGAACAGATATTGCTGGATGTGGATATAATTCGCCAATATTTGCTGCTCAAGCAGGAACAGTAGTTAAAGTATCTTACAAATATGATAATGGTAAATATATTATCATTAATCATAATAATGGATATTACTCATTATATGCCCATTTAGCAACCCAAACAGTATCAGAAGGAGCTACTGTAGCCAGAGGGCAAGTAATAGGTGGAATGGGTAGAACTGGTTTTGCAACAGGAGTACATCTACACTACTCTATTTGGCAAGGATATCCATATTACGGAGGAAGAGTCTTAAATGCCATGTCTATGTACTAATCTAAGATTTAAAACTTTTGCTAGTGGGTCAAAAGGAAACTGTGCCATTGTCTTATGTGGAAAAATAAACATCATCATAGATATTGGAATTTCCTATTTAACTTTGAAAAGAAATTTAGAACAAAATAATTTTGATATTAGTTATTTTTCTGCTATCCTAATTACCCACACCCATTCTGATCATATTAAAGGCCTATCTAGTTTAATGAAACAGACAAAATTAAAAGTTTTAATTCCAAAAGAAATGTATCCAGAGCTAAAAGAAATTATTCCAATAGATAGAATAGCCTTTCTAAATGATAAAAATAAAATTGACGATGTTGAAATAGATCTGATCCATACATCACATGATACTGTTTGCTCAGTAGGATATATCATTACATATAATAACAAAAGTCTTGTTCATATCACAGATACAGGTTATATTAATAGAAAATATCTCAAACTAATGGAAAAAAAGGATATTTACTTAATTGAAAGTAATCACGATGAAGAAATGTTAATGAATGGGCCCTATCCATCATTTTTAAAACAAAGAGTCATTAGTGATAGAGGGCATCTTTCCAATCGCACAACAGCATCTTACTTAGAACAAATCATAGGCGATAATACAAAGTATATTCTCCTTGCCCATATTAGTGAAAAAAATAATACAGAGGAACTGGCCTATAAAACTACTAAAGAAAAATTACAGGGAAAAAACATTAAATTACTAATAGCACATCAAAATGAGCCAAGCCCCCTAATAGAGGTATAATATGATCAAAATAATTTGTGTTGGAAAAATAAAAGAAAAATATTTAACATCAGCAATCGAAGAATATCAAAAAAGAATATCTAAATATACAAAAATAGAAATTATTGAAGTATTAGATGAAGGAATAGAAGACATTAATAAAGTATTAAAATTAGAAGGAGAAAGAATAAAAAAATATCTTAGTCCAAAAGACTATATCATTACTCTAGAAATAAAAGGACAAGAAATATCATCTTTAGAATTTACTAATTTCCTAGAAAAAATAAATTTTAATTATAGCAACATAACCTTTATTATAGGAGGAAGTTATGGAATATCTGAAGAGATAAGAAAATGTTCAAACTACCATTTATCATTTTCAAAATTAACTTTTCCACATCAATTATTTAGAGTTCTATTATTAGAACAAATTTATAGAACATATAAAATTAGAAACAATGAAAAATATCATAAATAAGGAGTATAAAATGATAGGAAACAGTTGGGATCAATACTTAAAAGAAGAATTTAATAAACCATACTTTAAAGAATTAATAGAATTTATAAATGAAGAATATAAAGATAAAATAATTTTTCCACCAAAAAATGAAATATTTAATGCTTTTCGCTATACAAAATATGAAAATTTAAAAGTAGTAATATTAGGACAAGATCCTTATCATGGAGAGCATGAAGCAGAAGGATTATCTTTTTCTGTCAGTAATACGGTAAGAAGACCACCATCATTACAAAATATATTTAAGGAATTAGAAACAGATTTATCAATCAAAATATCAGATAGAAATTCACTGGTTCCCTGGGCTGAACAAGGTGTCTTACTCTTAAACTCTGTTTTAACCGTAATAAAAGATCATCCTGCATCTCATCAGAAAAAAGGTTGGGAAACATTTACAGACAATGTCATCAAAGTAATTAATGAAAAAGAAGAACCAGTAGTTTTCATTTTATGGGGAAATTATGCTAGAAATAAAAAAAGTCTAATTACCAATAAAAGACATTATATTATAGAATCTCCCCACCCATCCCCTTTTTCAGCTCGTAATGGTTTTTTTGGAAGTAAACCATTCTCAAAAGCGAATAACTTTCTAGAGAAAAATAAGATGACAAAAATAAATTGGCAAATATAAATAATGACATCAATAATAGATGTCTTTTTCTTTACAAAATTAAAGTATAAATAGTTAAAAATATAATGAAAACTTGGAGTAAGTTAATATATAATAAACAAGAAGTCAAGAAAAGTTTTATAAAGAAACAAATTAATATAAAAAAACTAGTAAATAGTATTTTTACCAGTTTTAATCACATAAAGATCATACTTTTTAAATCCACAAAATAGATTTACTAATTTAGTTGGAAATTTCTTTTTTAATGATAAATACTTTTCCACACTATCATTATAAAATTTAATTGATCCATATAAGTTACAATTATTATCAATAAGTTCTTTAAAAATATCTTGAAATTCTTTCCTCATCATTAATTCCTCATCAAATTCAATCAATTCTTCTAACTTCTGATTATACTCCTCAAGAACCTCATTCGTTCTGATATGATCAATCTCATCAAATGAGATACCCTCATAAGAAGAAAATTCTTCTTGTTCTTTAAAATAAGATTTAGCCTTATCTAGCAATTGCTTTTTCTTCTCCAAATATAAATCAATATTATTATCAGCCTCTTCGATTTTTAAAACTTCCCTACTCATTCTTTTCTTAGAAACAATAATAGAAAAAATAAGAAATATCAAAATAAGAGTACAAACTCCAATAATGATAAGTACTTCCATTTTACCACCTTCTACAACTTATCTAAAATATATCATAAATTAATCTAATTTACAAACAAAAAGGACAAAAGTCCCTTTAATTATTCATATCTTCAAAAATTACATAGTTAATATATTTATTCCAAAACCAAACTCTTTTACCTGTAGTAGCATCTTTTATGATCGTATAATCATCATTTGTCTCTTGAATATTTCCCTTAAAGATTGTATCTTTCCACTCAACTGAATCAGGAAAAGACAAATAAAAAGATGCCATTCCTCCCTGATTAGGAGAAAACATATCATTTCTATAAAGCTGATCTACATTAGTAACACGATTAGGAACACCTCTCATATTATTTCCTTGATAGTTAGGATAAACATAATTGTGATTCATTCAATCCATCCTTTCTCTTACAATTTAATCATATGTAAAAGAAATAAAAATATCACTCTGCTCTTACACTATTTAATTTTTCATCAAAAACAGTTTGATTAGTAGATGGTTCTGTTCCTTTAATAAAATACATCAACTTCTTTTTCTCCACTGTTTCATCAACAACCTTACCAGAAATAGGGTCAACAAATACAGCAGAGACATTGTCAGGCTTTTTATACCATTCATCCTCCTTACCTTCCTCATGTAATTCAATACTTTTGTACCAGATATTTTGAGCATATCGAGGAGCGGAAGTAGTTAAACTTTTATTATTATCATATCCGAGCCAAACAGAAGTAACAACATTTTTATTATAGCCAATATACCACTCATCAGTATCTGTAGTTCCACTTTTTAAAGAATAGGTATGCTTAAGCTTAGAAGAAAGCCCAATAGCAGTAGGATAATTATAATCAATATATACTGGATCATAAGTTGCAGTTAACATATGATTTAAAATATAAGCAATACTAGAATTTAAAACTAAACTCTTATTATTATTTGCCTTATAAAGAACATTTCCTTTACTATCCTCTACCCTTTCGATTAAATGTGGATTAACCTTATATCCCAAATTAGCAAAAGCGGCATATCCTGCTGTCATTTCTACAATACTAATCTCATTAGTGCCTAAAGGAAGACTAGGAACATCCTCTAGGTTAGCCGTAATCCCTACTCGATTAGCAACATTAATCATAGCTTCGCTTCCAAGAAAAAGATTAGTTTTAACTGCATAAATATTATCAGAATAACTAACAGCAGTAGCCATAGAAATAGCTTTATTTGCATATTTATCATTATAGTTTTTAGGAGAATAATCATCCCTTTCAGAAAAAGTAAATGTCGTTTGTTCACTAGTAAAAGAGCTACTAGTAGTAAAACCATTTTCTAAAGCAGCATAATACAAATAAGGTTTCATTGTAGACCCAACCTGTCTTTTTGCTTTTATCGCTCGATTAAATTGTGAAGTATTATAATCTCTTCCTCCAATTAAAGCAATAATTTTACCTGTAGAAGGATCCATCATAACTGCTGATACTTGTAAATCTTTATCCTCAGCTAACTCCTCAGTAATATTCTTTTCTAAATTTCTCTGCATATTAAGATCTAAATTAGTATAAATTTTTAATCCTTTAGTATCAGTATAAGAACTAGGAATACTTTTTATTGACTCAAGCTCATTTAAAACAGCATCTTGATAATACATTAATGTAGATAAGTGCTCCTCATCCTCTTTTCCATAGTAAGTAAGTTGCCTATTTTGAGCAACAGTAGCATCATTTTCAGATATATAGTTATTTTTCACCATCATATTTAAAATAGCAATTTGTCTTTTTTTAGCAATGCTTTCATTAACTAAAGGAGAATAATTACTAGGCGACTTAGGAATACCAGCTAACATAGTAGCTTCGGCTAGATCTAAATCTTTAGCACTTTTATTAAAATAAAATTGACTAGCACTTTCAATTCCATACATTCCATGACCATAATTTATCGTATTTAAGTAACCTTCTAAAATTTCATCTTTACTGTAATTAGCTTCTAACCTGATTGTATATAAAGCCTCATCCCATTTCCTTTTCCATGTCTTATCAAAGTCAAGAAAAAGATTTTTTGCATATTGTTGAGTAATAGTTGAAGCTCCCTGCTTTGTTTTTCCACTAGAAAGATTAACATAAGTTGCCTTCAAAATTCTTAATAAATCAAATCCTTTATGTTTATAAAAGTTTTTATCTTCAGTAGAAATAGTCGCTTCAATTACAGCTTTAGAAATATCCTTTAAACTAACCCACTCTTTTGTACCTGATCCTTGAAAGAAAACTTCTTTATCTTGATCATATAAAGTAATACTATTAGCAGCCTTAATCTCTAATTTGGGACTAAATTTTGCATATAAAAAAGCACTTAAAAAAGTAATGAAAACACCAACAATACAGATAATAATAACGTTTCTTACTATTTTAACCACTTTTTTCATATTCTCACCTTCTTTTTTAGTATCTTACAATTTTTTTAAAATATGTATGTGTTTTATAAATTAAATCTTGTAAAAAAAATAAGATATGATAAAATAAACAATAATTTTAAGAAAGGAAGAAGCTTCATGTTTAATTTAATTATATTTTGTTTAATGTCAGGAATAGCAAGAATAACAACAGATCAACTATGTGAAATTTTATTAAGAAATTATGTAAAAAAATATGGTTATCTTTATATTAAAAATGATGGTAATCTAATAGATAGAAAGAAACTTAGTTCAAAAATTATTGAAAAATTTTTAAGACCTATATCAAATGTATTAGAAATAATAGAGGAAATACTATGGACAGTCTTTATTTTAACAAGAAAAGGAAAAGGAAGAGAAAATTTATTTCATGAAGCAATTTCAGATCTACATTGCATTAAATTAAAACAAGCAATAGATGAACAAGATAAATTACTAAAAAATACCCTAAAAATAGATCTAGATAATGTATCACAACAAGATATAAATCATGAATATAAAAAAACTTGTATTAATAGTGATTCTCCTTGTAGAGGGAATTATATAATAACAAAAAAACAAAGAAGAACATTAAATGCAATGAATGAAGCAGAATTATGGCTTACTATGATTCAAATGGATACAAATATTACAGAGGCAGAAAAGAAAGAATTATTTATAGATTATATTAAAGATTTTAAAAATATGAAAGAAAATGCCAAACCCAAAGCGATAGAAAAAACAATGAAAATCATTCACTCTAGACAAGATTAACTTTTTAAAAAGAAGTTTAGTTTTTATTATAAAGCTCTTTGTTTACAACAAACTTATCATCTTTTGATTAAATTTTTACTACTTTTGAAAGTAAAAATATAAGGAATTATAAAAATATATGTGAATATCACGCAAAGACAAAAATATCATAACCCCTATAAATAAAGGTTATAAAGATATTTAAGAACTTATGAAAAGTGGCTCAAAAAATACAATATTTTTATATCTAAAATAACAAAAACATCTGATTTCACAATTAAATGATTTCAGATGCTATATTGATATAGGATGCATTTGATCAACTACAATCAAATGTATCCTTTTTATTATATGCAAGTTCCCTTGAGATATCCATAATAACGTAAAAACGTCTTTTTGACAATTGTAAGCCTACACACTTTTTGTTATTGATAAATAAAAATACCTTTTCTGATTTATACTAAATTATGATATAATATAAATTGAAATTGAGTTGGTGAAGAAATGCAGAGACTAAAAGCCTTAATAACAATAAAAACAGCAGAAGAAAATAAAACGAATCAAGTAGAAGTAAATTATGATAAAGAAAAAAACTATCTCTATTATCTAGAACAAGACCCAAATAAAACAGCAGTAATTTATGACTATAATAAAAATTGTTTAAAAAGAGATAATTTAAAAATATATCAAGAACTTACATTTATAGAAAACCAAAAAACAAAAAACAAAATGCTAATAAAAGAACTAAATAGTAATTTAGAAATAGAAATCTTCACAAATAAGATTACATCTAATAGACCTTCTATTGAAATTGGTTATACCCTAAATAATGAAAAATATTTATATAAAATAAAAATACTGGAGGAATGAACATGAGTATCATAAAAGAGTTAAAAAATGAGTTAAAAGAATTAATTACTAATATTGGATATGACATTGAAGAACTTACATTTGTAGAATCATCCCGTAAAGACTTAGGAGACTATCAAATTAATGATGCTATGCGTCTAGCTTCAGTCTATCATGAGAATCCAAGAGATATCGCCACAAAAATAGCAGATATTTTAAAGAAAGATTCTCGTTTCACCAATGTAAATATAGCAGGCCCTGGTTTTATTAACTTAACCTTAAGTTCATACTTTTTACAAACATCTCTAAATAAAATTTTAGATGATTTTACAACTAATATTGATCAAGTAGAACCCAAGAAAATTATGATGGACTATGGTGGTGCTAATATCGCCAAGACACTACACGTAGGACATCTTCGTTCTGCTAATATCGGAGAAGCTATAAAAAGACTAGCCAAATATTTAGGCCATGAAGTAATTAGTGATGTTCATTTTGGAGATATTGGTAGACAATCAGGCATGGTTATTTCTGAAATAAAAAGAAGATATCCTACTCTAGACTATTTTAATCAAGACTTTAATGGAAACTATGACGAAATAGATTTCACAATAACCCCCGATGAATTAGGAGAAATTTATCCAACTGCAAATATTGCTGCTAAAAACGATGAAGCAAGAATGCAAGAAGTAACAGAAATAACAGCAGAATTAGAAAAAGGAAATAAATCTTACACTGCTCTTTGGAATAAAATAAAAGAAGTATCGATAGAAGATATTAAAGCAGTTTATCAAGATATTAACACCACTTTTGATTTATATGAAGGAGAAAGCACCTGTTATCCTTATATTCCTAAAGTAATCGATTATCTAGAAAAAAATCATTACTTAAAAGAAAGTGAAGATGCCAAGGTAATTGATATTAAAGAAGAAACAGACAATTCCCCTATGCCACCTTTAGTCGTAATTAAATCAAACGGAGCTACATTATATGCAACCCGTGAATTAGCGACCATGTATTCTAGAATAGAAAGATTTAATCCCGATGAAATTTGGTATTTTGCCGACTCAAGACAATCTCTTTACTTTGAACAAGTTTTCCGTGCTGTTAAGAAAACAAAGATAGCAAGTGATCATCTAAAATTAGGATTTTATGGTTTTGGAACAATGAATGGCACTGATGGCAAACCATTTAAAACAAGAGATGGAAATGTGATGAGTTTAAAAGAATTAATTCAAATTTTAACAGAAGAAACAACCAAAAGGTTAAATAAAGAAAGGGTTGATCAAGATAAACAGGAAGAAACAGCTAAGAAAATTGCCATTTCTGCTTTAAAATATGCCGATTTAATTCCATATCGCGAAACAGACTATGTTTTTGATCCTCAAAAATTTGTTAGCTTAGATGGAAAAACAGGACCATATTTACTATATTCTACAATCAGAATGAAATCCCTTCTATACAAGGCTGAAAGAAAAGACTATGCAGTCACTAAATTAATGAACAAATCAGATAGAACAGTAGCGCTAGAACTATTAAAATTTCCACAAATTCTAACCAAATGTTTAGAAGAAAAATCATTAAATGAATTAACTGATTATATATACAAACTAACTAGTAGTTATAATACATTTTATAATGAAAATAGAATTTTAACAGAAGAAAATAATTCCTTAAAAATAAGTTGGTTAGCTTTGACATTTCTTGTATATACTACAAATAAGAAGATTTTGGAAATACTTGGTATATCCCTTCCAGAAAAAATGTAAAAAAGATATTGCATAACTTCTTAATGTATGATATAAATATTTTCGTATTTATCATAAAAAAATAAACAAGTTATAAAATTTTAACATATAATGATTTGAATGGAGGAAATGTAATGAGCATTGCTAAAATGAAAAAAGAAGAGCTAGAATTACTTTCTAATAAAGATATAACTGAAATGATTTTAGAAGAGAGTAAAAAAACAATGAATACAGCAAGTTTATTTAAAAAAATAATAAAACTATTAGATTTGCCAGAATCTACCTTTGAAGAAAAAATAGGAGATTACTATACGGCTTTATCAACAGATAAAAGATTCATTTTATTAGATAATGGTAATTGGGACCTAAGAAGTAAACATACTTCAGATAAATTAATAAAAGTATCAAGTGAGACAGATGACGAATTAGATGATGAAGATATAGAAGAAGATATCGATAAAGAAGAAGAGGAAGAACTTGAAGATGATTATTCAGATGGAGATACAACATATGATACAACAGATGAAGATTTAAAAGATTTAGTTGTAATTGATGAAGAAGAACTAGAAGAATAGGCAATATGGAAAGACATATTGCTTTTAAAGTGGAAAAAGGTAACATAAATAAACCTTATTAACTATTTTATGATATACTTAATCTATCATAAGGAGTCTAATATGAAAAACCTAGGTAAATATGTAGGTACAATTTTTTAAATTATTAGATCAGCAACAACATTTATATTTGAAGTAAAAGCTGATTTAGGGGTTGATGGAAGCTAAGATAGTAGTGGTTCAAGTAGTTACTTTTCTGGTGGTCCTCGTTAAATATCCATGGGAGTATAAGTACAGGATCTGAACCAAGTAGAAGACTTGAAAAAAGATTTACCATATTTAATATTTACAGTAATTGATATGATAAGTAGTATAATATTAAAAAGAAAAATCAGGAAAAGATAAAAGAGAAAATAATAAAAGTAGAATACAAAAAACAAAGATGACATAGACCGAAGAAAGATAATTACATATTCTAGTTATCATGCTAATTTAGACATTAGCGTTACTGGAAAATGTTCTTATTGTAATCAAACTATTGATTTAAAAAATAGGGATTATATACTAACTAGTATAGTAGAAAAATAGAAATTAGAAAATTTAAAAAAGAAAAAAGTCAATTTAAGAGAAAAGTTAATAATAAATAACAATCAAGTCTGTATCAAGTTTAATATTTTAAAGATAGATGTTATAATAACCTTATGATTTAAAATTAATTAAAAAGTTTGTGCAAAGAATATAAAAAAAGAAGGTTAGTTCGATAATGGAAAAGAAAAAAGATTTATTATTAGATATCGATGAAGTATTTTGCTTTCCAGCTTTTTTAAAAGCTGTTAATGACTTCTTAGGAACAAATTATGTAATTGATGATTTCACAGAATATTATATAGATAAAGCAGCAATACCAAAAGAAAGATTTGATGAATTTAATCGGTTTATAGATAATAGAAACTTATACGAAGATGCTGAAATTTTACCATATGCAAAAGAAACAATAAAAAGATTAAATGAATTCTATAATATTTATATCTGTTCATCGTGCATCAATCCGTTTGATATTAAGGGCTCTGGCAAGTTATTTTCAAATAAATATGACTTTTTAATTGATCAACTTCCCTTTATTAACCCTGAAAAATTTATTTTTACCAATACAAAATATATATTTAAAGCAGATATACAAATAGATGATAGATTATCTAATTTTGATGAAAATATTGAAACAAAAATATTATTTCCCTCATATCATAATAAAGATATATCAGATGAAGAATTAAAGAAAAAAGGAATAATAAGAGCAGGATACGATTGGAGAGAAGGATGGATAGAAATAAGAAAAATTTTATTAAATGAAGCTTGTATCCAAAAATAATAACGATTCAGAAAAATATAATGGATTATAATCGATCTAAAAGATCTTGTAAAATAATAGTTATATTGTTTCTTAATTAGCATTTTAAAGTATATATATAACCCAAAAGTACAATACTAATATTAACTTTACACATAAACTACTTAAAAGTGTAAACTAAGTATACAACATAACAATTATTTGCTACTCTAAAATAGAGGAGGATAGATATTATATGGATGGATTATTAAGTCAAGAAGAAATTGATAAATTACGGAAACATATTTTTGAGGAGCCATTAACACCATCAATTATAGAGATAAAGCCAGACGAAATTAGTAATATTGAGGATGTTGTAGAAAGAAATAAAATGCAAGCCAATTTTGAATATATTAATAAAATTTATATTGATCCTCTTAAAAAACTGTTATTAGCCTGTCATAAAATTAATAAGTCTCCTATTCCTGATGTAAATAATTTATCACTTGTAAAGAGAATCAATACTTATGGAAAAGCATTGATAACATTAGGGTTTACTCCAGCCCAGCTAGATGAACTAGTTCCAAAGGATGAAGAAGAATTCGATTTAATTGTTTCAGCAATGGAAAAAGGTTTTGAAGAGCAGAAGACAGGTAATAATAAAAACCGTTTAATTGAAGTTAGAAATTATCTACGCTCTTTAGAAAAAGAAGAAAATCATACAATAGAGTCATCTAGAAAAACAATTTAATAAGTATAATAGTGAAAAATAAAAACAATATGATAAAGTAAAATACTAATTAATGATCACATTGTTTTTTTATTTTTCTTATATTTTAATAGGAAATAGACGGCTGAAAATATTAATAAGAAAGGATTGGTTCTTTTAAAATAATAATTAATATGATATACTACAAAATAGTAAAAAAGGAGAGATAAATATGTTTGAACATTTAGAACAAATAGAATCTAGATACAATGAAATTTCAAATGACTTAACAAACCCAGATATTCTAAATGATATCAAAAAAACAAGAGAACTTTCAAAAGAGCTAAGTGAAATAGAAGAGATAGTAAATTGTTTTAAAGCTTATAAAAAGATATTAACAGAAATAGAAGAAGCTAAAGAAATGCTAAAAGATAAAGATATGCAAGAAATAGCTAAAGAAGAATTAGCATCGTTAGAAGAGCAAAAAATAAATGAAGAAAAACAATTAGAAATTTTATTAATACCCAAAGATCCCAATGATAAGAAAAATGTCATTGTAGAAATTCGTGGAGCAGCAGGAGGAGATGAGGCTAATATCTTTGCTGGAGATTTATTCAGAATGTATACTAGATATGCTGAAAAAAAAGGATTCAAATATGATATCTATAATGCAGTAGAAGGAGATGCAGGAGGATATAGTCAAATTGAATTTATGGTTAAAGGTATGGGAGCATATAGTAAATTTAAATATGAAAGCGGATCACATAGAGTACAAAGAGTACCAACAACCGAATCCAATGGTCGTTTACAAACATCAACTGCAACAGTTCTCGTTATGCCAGAAGCAGAAGAAGTAGATATTGAAATTAAACAATCCGATTTACGAATAGATATTTATCGTTCATCAGGTTGTGGCGGTCAAGGAGTAAATACAACCGACTCTGCTGTTAGAATTACTCATATACCAACAAATACTGTAGTTACTTGTCAAAATGAAAGAAGTCAAATTCAAAATAAAGAGCAAGCAATGAAAGTATTAAAGACAAGATTATATGAACTAGAAAGAGAAAGACTAGAAACAGAAGAAGGTAGGGAAAGAAGAAGTAAAATAGGAACAGGCGATCGTGCTGAAAAAATTCGAACTTATAACTATCCACAAAATAGAGTAACAGACCATAGGATAAGTTATACAACAAAAAATTTAGATCGAGTAGTAGATGGCGATTTAGATGGGATTATTGAAGCCCTACAAAAAGAAGATCAAGCAAGAAAACTAGCAGGAGAAAAAAATTAAAGGAGAAAGAATATGTTCAGTTACCCTATATTCCAAAAAATAAACAAAAAACTGGTGAAAAAGTGAAAGTAGAAGAATTATTAGTATACGGAAAAGCCCATTGTCATTCTGATCTAGCTAAAATTTTACTAGCAGATATTCTGAAAAAAAATCCACTAGAATTATTGACCTGCTTAGATTTAGTCATAGAAGAAGAGAAAGTTAACCAATATAAAAGAGCAGTTTGTGCAGTAAAAGAAGGAACTCCAATACAATATGCCCTAGGAAAAGTAAACTTCTATGGTAATGAATTTATCATAAACGAAAATGTATTAATACCAAGATTTGAAACAGAAGAATTAGTAGAAAATACAATAAAATATATCAAAAAGTTTTTTACAGAACCAGTAGATATAATAGACTTAGGTTGTGGAAGTGGAGTAATTGGATTAACTTTAGAAAAGAAAATTTCCACAAATTCTGTGGATTTAATCGATATTAGTGAAAAAGCGTTGGAAGTTGCCCACAAAAACTGTGGAAAATTAAATTCTAATGCTCATCTACTAAAAAATGATATGCTTTCTAATATAGAAAAAAAATATGATGTGATCATCAGCAATCCACCTTATATTAAAACAGGAGAAGAAATAGAAGAAATCGTCAAAAATAATGAACCTCATCTTGCCCTATATGCAGGAATAGATGGAATGGACTGTTATAAAAAAATACTAAGTGAAATAACAAAAAACTTAAAAGAAAAATTCTTAATTGCTTTTGAAATTGGCAACACCCAAAAAGAAGACATCATAAAATTAGTTAATACTTATTTAAAAGACATAACCATAGAAGTAAAAAAAGATCTACAACAAAGGGATAGAATGTGTTTTGTTTTTTCTAATAATCTATTTTAGTCGAAATAAGTCAGTTAAAAAATGTATAAGAAAAAATAAGTCACCCTAAATAAAAATAGAGGGTGATTTTAAATGAAAAAAATAATAATAATATTAACAGTAATAACTAGTATCTTTGTTTTGAATGATCTAAGTGATGAAAAAATAACTATACCAAATGAGGCAATTAGATTTAGAGTAATTGCAAATTCTAATAGTATAAAAGATCAAGAATTAAAAATAAAAGTAAAAAATAATTTACAAAAAAATATAAAAGATCTTTTAAAAGAAGAAACAGATATTAAAAAAGCTAGATTATCTTTAGAAAAAAATATTCCTACTCTAAAAGAAAATATAGAAAAAACATTAAAAGAAAATAATTCAGAATCAAACTATGAAATCAACTATGGAGAAAATTATTTTCCGAGTAAGAATTATAAAGGAGTAGTCTACACCTCAGGAGAATATGAATCATTAGTAGTAAAATTAGGAAAAGGTGAAGGGAATAATTTCTGGTGTGTTTTATTTCCACCATTATGCTTATTAGAAGAAAAAGAAGAAAAAACCAAGGATACAGAGTATCATTTATTAGTCAAAGATCTATTAAAACAATATTTTTAGAATAAAAACCAGTATAATTAATAAATTATATTAGGTGAAAGAATGAACAATATAACGACCAATTTACTAATCGCAGTAGCTTTAAGTATGGATGCTTTTTCAATATCAGTATGCATGTCAACTAGTAATTTATTAACAAAAATGAAAGTGGTAATTTTTCCCATAATAGTAGGAATCTTCCATTTTATCATGCCCTTACTAGGAAATTGCTTAGGCTTAGTGATTTCTATTAATTTAGGAAAAATAGCCGATTATATATTAGGAATAATTTTTTTAATATTAAGCATAGAACTAATCACCTCTAAAGAAAAAGAGGATACACTAAAAATTAATTATTTATACCTACTTTTAATTGCTTTAACAGTAAGTGTAGATAGTTTTACAGTAGGTTTAGGTCTATCTCTTAATCATCAATATTCTCTATTATCAAGTCTAATATTTTGTGTAGTTAGTGCAATTTTTACTGTATTAGGAACAACAATAGGAAAGTATTTAAATAAACGAATAGAAAAAAAGGCTAATTTAATAGGAAGTATTCTTTTATTTTTATTATCAATTAAATATATTTTCAAATTTTAACCATACTATTACTGGTGATAAAAATGAAAAAACAAAATTTAAAAAAAGAGTATTTAGAAGGGAACAAATATTATCAAAGACTTTTGTTTTTTATTAAAAAGTTCAAAAACAACAAATAGTTTACAATAATTAACACAAGTGTTCAAAATAAATTAAGGATTCTCCCTAAATTAAAAATAAAAGTGTTAAAATAAAAATAGAGGAGAGAAAAATATGGAAGAAAAGAAAATAAGTAAAAAAAAGAACACTGGAGTAATTATTACAATCAGTATACTAATTATGATAATATTAGGATTAATGATTTATATTTGTTGTGATAAAAAAATAATGATTAATAATAAACAAAATATAACAGAAAAGAAAACAAAAAAAGAAGAAGATAAAACAAAAGAGGAAGAAAATAAAGACCAACCAATAGATAAGATAACCAATAAAAATATTGGACTAGATCCCAACAAATGTATAAATTCAAATAATTATAACTATACCTTAACAGATTACTCTTTATCTGGAGTAAATTTTAAACTTGACCAAACAAATAACACTGTAACCTTATATGTTAATTGGGATAGTATTGTACAATGGGGAATAAGCTTTGCTGGTATAAGAGGAAATGAATATAATATTAATAATTTTAGTGGTAAAGTAGTAGATATGTATGTTAATGGAATTGGACAAGATGCAACAGGTAGTGTGGCTCTCTTCTTATTAGAAGATGGAACAATAGAATATATTCCATTATATAAAGCATTACAAAATAATGATATTAGATCATATGGAAAGGTAAATGGGGTAGAAAATATCATAAAATTTTATTCAGTTAGTGCAACAGGAAAAAATGAAAATTCAGTGGGAGGATTTCAAACAATTTTGGCCCAAAAAGAAGATGGTACCTTCTATGACTTACATGAAAATTTATCTAATAATTTAGGAATATAAAATATAAAAAAATATCGAATGATCATTTTGGTTAAGATAGGTAGTAAGCAATAAATATAGTGATTTTCGTTGTTCTTTTATAGTTCTCAAATGGTATGATAACCTTTGTTTATAAGTTTTTATGAGATGGATTTTTACATATATTTTTATAAACTCTTATATTTTAGCTTTCAAAATAGTAAATTAGTAGTAAAATTTCAAGAATAGTTTATATTGTTGGTTTTAAATCTTTCAATAAAAATATTATGAAATGCATAGTATGAGAATATTCATTTATAAAAGTGAGACTAGTAGCATAGCTGTATGAGTCTTTACCATAATAGGATATAGTTATAATATTTACTAATAATTTTAATAATTTTTATTCTATATATTTAAATTTAAGTTTATCTTTTAGACCATTTTTTCATATTAATATTTGTAGAAATAACTACATCAACTCCATTGATAAATCTGTCCAAACTTTTCGAAATATAGGGGAGGATCTACAAAAAATCAAATCAAAAACTTGAAGAAAGCCAATAATTGTGGTATGATGAATAGGTCAAGGAAACTTGCATAAACTAAAAAAGGGAAATACTTAACTTTGCCGAGTTGAGTACTTACCCAAAAAATTATTTTAGATTAGTACTTAATCTATTGTGATATGAACCACATTTCTTGGACAAGAGAAATGAGGTTTTTATATGGGAAAATTAAAATATGAAGATAAAGTAAATTTATATTATGATAGAAAAAAACATATTCCATTATCAGCTATATCAGAAAAGTATAAAACTACAGTTGATAATATCCAATTTTTAGAAAGATTAATTGATAAACATGGATTTGAAATATTAGCAAATAGAAAAAGTTATAGTAATTATGAAAAAGAGCAAATAATAAATCGAGTAATAAATGGTGAATCTATAATTTCTGTGGCTGTTGATGAAGGAGTAAAAAGTAAATCTATGCTATCTCATTGGGTTCAAAAATATAAAGAAAATGGTTATAATATAGTTGAACGAAAGAGAGGTCGTCCAACTATGAAAAAAGTAATACAAAATAAATCAAAAGCAAATGAAACACAAACGGAAAAAATAAAAAGATTAGAAGAAGAAAATTTATATTTAAAAGCGAAATAATATCTTATAATACTTCTAAATCTCCAAATCTAGAACAGATAAATGATATGCTTAATAAGGCTTTTAAAAATAATAATAACCTTGATGGGTTGATATTTCATTCAGATCAAGGCTGGCAATATCAACATCAATCTTATCAGCAAAGGTTAAAGAATAAAGGTATAAAACAAAGTATGTCTAGAAAAGGAAATAGTATGGATAATGGTATGATGGAAAACTTTTTTGGACTCCTTAAAACAGAAATGTTTTATGACCAAGAAGACAAATATAAAACAATAGATGATTTAATAAAAGCGATAGATGACTATATTTATTATTATAATTATGATAGAATTAAAGAAAAATTAAAAGGACTGTCTCCCGTCAATTACAGGCTACAATCCTTGAATAATTAAACTGTCCAACTTTTGGGGTTCAGTTCATGCTAGATTGAGTGCTATTTTTCTTATATAGATTACTATTTTACAAAAGTAAAAAGTAAGGCTATTAGTAAGAAGATAATGATGATTAAAGAAAGAATTAAAAAATCCTTCTTATGCATAACTATCAGCCTCCTTCCTATAAGCTGGAGGCAAGTACTCAACAGTTATTATTTCCTCTAAGTATTATACTATTTGTAAACTTATAAAACAATCGAACAAGTAAATATTTTACATAAAATTATCTTTTTATAATGTATTAATAATAACTATACCTTATATAAGAATAAGTATATTTCTGTTATTGAAGAAAAGGGGGCTCTTTATTACTTTCAATAAACTAAGTCTTTTATAAAAAAACAAATAAAGCACTTGTGGCACACAAACAAATCACAAGTGCTTTTCTTTGAAATTAGTTAATTATATTGTTGTGAGAAATCTCCATTATCTTTTTTCCCATTTCGTTTATATTTCCTAACTCATCTTGCTTATTTATCTTATCTTTTATTGTATCAATATTATTATAAGTTTCCATTATTTTTTGTATAAAATATTTAAAAAATAATCTTAGTCAAGAATAAGTGCCTTTCTATTGTGAAGAAAAGAGAGTTTTTTGTTTCTCACAATAAACTAAATAATTTATAAATGAATAGTTAATTGCAATTAAAAAACTATAAATGATATCATTAGAATAACAGATAATAAATACCTAATAGAAAGCAAATAATTTTAACAAAAAAACTATCTTTTATTTTTTATCTAGATTGACAAAAAACCATATATTTACTATCATATAAATAGGGGTAAAATAGAAATTTTATAAAAAATAAATAGTCAAAATCCTAAAATAAAAGAACTTAAATAAAAAAGTGAAATACAATATAGTAATGGAGGATTACATGAAAATATTAGAGATAACAGGAGGAGAAAAACTTAGTGGAACCATTAGAGTAAGTGGTGCCAAAAATAGTGCAGTAGCTTTAATTCCAGCTGCTATTTTAGCCGATGAAGAAGTAACAATCTGTAATATTCCAGAAATTACAGATACAGATAACCTATGTTCCATTTTAAAACATTTAGGTGTGACAACAAAAAGAGCTAGTGAGAGTATAATTATTAATTCTACTAATATGAAAAATAATGAAATAAATGAGGAATTCTCAAAAAAGTTAAGGGCCTCTTATTACTTTATGGGAGCACTATTAGGAAAATATAAAAAAGCAGTAATGCATTTTCCAGGAGGCTGTTCTATTGGAGCTAGACCAATCGATCTTCACTTAAAAGGTTTTGAAGCATTAGGAGCAAAAGTATCCATTGAAAAAAATAAATATATAGTAGAAGCAGAAAGACTAATAGGGTGCCCAATTTATTTAGATATCGCATCTGTTGGAGCGACTATTAACATTATGTTAGCGGCCGTAAAAGCAGAAGGAAGAACCACAATTGATAATGCGGCCAAAGAACCAGAAATAGTAAATGTTGCAACATTTTTAAATAACATGGGAGCACATATTACGGGAGCAGGAACAAGTACAATAACAATAGATGGAGTAGAATATTTAAAAAGTTGTTTTCATGAAGTAATACCAGATCGCATTGAGGCAGGAACTTATTTAATAATAGGATCTTTATGTGGAGAAAACTTAAAAATTGATAACATCATCCCTGAACATTTAGACTCCTTAATTTCTAAATTACAAGAAATAGGAGCAAATTTAGAAATAGGAGCAGATTATATTACTATAAGCAAAGGAAATAATTATAAAGCAGTTAGCATTAAAACAGCAGTTTATCCAGGATTTCCAACAGACCTGCAACAGCCATTTTCCATTATTTTAACTCAATGTAATGGTAAAAGTAAAATAGAGGAAACCATTTTTGAAAATAGATTTATGCAAATACCATATCTATGTCAAATGGGAGCAGATATAACAGTAAAAAATCAAACAGCAACAATTATAGGACCAACAAACCTAAAAGGAAAAGAAGTTGTTGCAACAGACTTAAGAGCGGGAGCCGCTATGGTAACAGCTGCATTAATTGCAAAAGATAAGACAATGATTACCAATGTAGAACATATTTTAAGGGGATACGAAAATATTGTAGAGAAATTAACACAAGTAGGTGCTAAAATAAAGAGTCGAGAAATATAAATATTACAAAGACTCTTTTTATTTTGGGAGGAATTCATGAAAAAAAAACTAAAATTAATTATTTTATTATTAGCAGTAGCCTCTACCTATTTAATTTATAATTTAAATGATAAAAACAATATAACCTATATATCTATAGGAGATTCCCTATCATTAGGAGAAAACTCATATGGAGCAACAAACTATGGATATAGTGATTACTTTAAGGACTATTTAGAAAAAAACAATCTATTATCAACCTATAACAAAACATATACTAGCAAAACAAAAACCATAAATGATTTATATAAAGAAGTTTTACTAGACGATTCAACACAAATAGATAATCATTCATATAATTTAAAAAGACTCTTAAGAGACTCAGAAATAGTATCTTTATCTATAGGAATAAATGATTTGATTTTTGAATATAACATAAGAAGCAACCAAATAACAGAATATGAAGAAGACCGAATTGTCAATAATGTATTCAACAACTACAAAAACCTAATAGAAGAAATAAAAAAATACTATCATTATCCAATATATATAATAGGCTATTACGAAAATAATACAAAATACGATCACCTAATTAGGAAATTAAACGATAGATATAAAAACTATTCTGAAGAAGAAAACGATATATATATAGATACAACTTTTATCTCTAAAAACAATATATACTTTGATAATTCACTTTCATACTATCCAAACAGTTTGGCCTATAAAAAAATAGCCAAAAAAATGATTAAATCATATCAACAAAATAAATAATAACTAGATAGAACAAAGTTAAAAAATGTTTTCATCAACACAATGATACAATGTACAAAAATGTGATAAAAGTACATTTATTATCGTATAAAGAAAAATAGTATGATTTTATAGTCTTTGTTACTTGCAATATAAGATGATTACTGTTATACTAATATCGCTATGAATTACTATGGTTCTAAAGGGAATCATGGCGGAAGGAGAGAGAATATGAAAAAGGAAATTCATCCAGAATACAAAGAAGCAACAGTAACTTGTGCTTGTGGAGAAACATTTAAAACGCAAAGTACAAAAGATGAAATTATCGTTGAAGTATGTTCAAAATGTCATCCATTCTATACAGGAAAACAAAGTAGAGCATCACGCGCTGGTCGTGTAGATAAATTTAATAAAAAATATGGATTTACTCAAAATGAAGCTGCTTAATAAAAGCAGTTTTTATATCCAGAAAAATAAGATAAAAAGAAAAGCAATTCACAAAAATTGTGGAAAAAGTTAACATACTAAACAAAAAAATGATATACTAATTTTTAAGATAGAATAATTTCTATTATATTGAAAAGAAAAAGAAGGTGAAAAAATGAAACTAGGAATAGTAAGTGATCATCGTGGATATCAATTAAAAGAAAAATTAAAAGAAGAATTAAAAAAGAAAAATTATCAAATACTAGATTATGGAACAAATTCTGAAGAAAGTGTAGATTATCCAGACTTTGCCTTTTTATTAGGAAAAAAAGTAGTAGAAAAAGAAGTAGATTATGGAATTGCACTTTGTGGATCAGGAATAGGAATGACAATAGCATGTAATAAAGTAAAGGGAATTCGTTGCGGAAATGTCAATTCAGTAGAACAGGTAAAAATAGCAAAAAATGATGATAATATTAATATGATCGCTTTAAATGAAAATACACAATTAGAAAATGCATTAAATATTATAGATACATTTATAACAACAAAATTTTCAGAAATAGAAAGATATCAAAGAAGAGAAAGAAAAATAAAAGAATACGAGGATAAACATGAGTATTAAAGTAATTCTTTATGTTTTAGTATCAATTTTAGTAATTTGGACACTAGACTGTATTAACATTAACCAAATTTTTAAAAAAAATAAAATTTTACAAGCAAGAATATTTTATCTTTTACTTGCCTTATCTTTTATTTATTTAATAACAAATTTTATTTGGGATTTTTTTCTATCATCAAAAATCGTATAAAAATTGTATAAATTTTCATTTTCTGTAAAAACTCTTAATGAGGTGGAAAAATGAAAAGAAAGTTGAAATTAAAATCTTATGTTTTACCAAGTTTATATGTATTCCTTTTTATTACAACATTCTGTATTACTTTAGTAGTATCTAATGCCTTTGCTAATAAAGCTACAAATGATAAAAATGATCAAACAGAAAATTTAGATTATGTTTCAGAAACCATCATTGATGACTCACAGGAAGTAATAAACGAAACTCCTAAAATGATTAAACCATATACAAATGAAAAAGTAGCAATAGGAAAATACTTCTATGATTACAAAGCAGAAAACAAAAAGCAGGAAAGCTCAATAACTTATCATGATAATACTTATATTCAAAACTCTGGCATAGATTATATCTTAGAAGAATCATTTGACGTTGTAAGTGTTTTAAATGGTACAGTAACATCCGTAACAACAGACGATCTATTAGGAAATATAGTAGAAATAAAACATGATAACAACTATGTATCAGTATATCAAAGCTTAAGTACAGTAAATGTTAAAAAAGGAGATACCATAACTCAAGGTCAAATAATAGGAAAAAGTGGTACAAATGAAATAGATAAAGATATGGGAAATCATCTACATTTTGAACTTTATATTAAAGGACAGATAGTTGATCCTACACTTTATATTGACAAAGAAATTTCAGTAATGGCTACAGAAGAACAAACACAAAATCAGACTCAAGAAATACAAGAGCAAAATACAAACAATCAGACAACAAATACAAATGAAGAAGAGTAATCTTCTTTTTTCATAAAATTAGACCTTTATTTATATACTTAAGTAAGGTGAAAATTTTATGGATAAATTAATAGTAAAAAGAGTGATAGAAGAAGCCAATATAATTATAAGTACAGAGACAACTTTAAGAGAATTAGCAAAACATTTAGGAATAAGTAAAAGTACAATTCATAAAGATATGCAAGAAAGATTAATTATATTAGATAAAGACCTATATAATAAAGTCCAAGCTGTATTTCAAAAACACATAGATACAAGACATTATATAGGAGGAGAGGCAACTAGAAAAAAATACCAAAATATGTTATAATTTACCAATTTTTGTGTTAAAATAAATAGTTGTGAAAGGACGTGATAAAAGTGTTAGCAAGAGATATCGGAATAGATTTAGGAACAGCCAATGTATTAATATACATTAAAGGGGAAGGGATTGTTCTAAATGAACCTAGCATTGTTGCTATTGATACAGAGAATAAAAGAGTAATTGCAGTTGGAAGTGAAGCAAGTGAAATGATAGGAAGAACTCCAGAACATGTAAAAGCAATAAAACCAATGAAAGATGGTGTAATTGCTGATTTTGAAGTGACAGAAATAATGTTAAACACTTTTATAAAAAAAATAAAGGCTAGAAGTTTATTTACTAGACCAAGAATATTAATCTGTTGTCCAACTAATATAACTCCAGTAGAAAAAAATGCAATAAAAGAAGCAGCAGAAAGAACAGGTGCTAGAAGAGTATATATAGAAGAGGAACCAAAAGTAGCAGCTGTAGGAGCAGGAATGGATATAACAAAACCTAGTGCAAATATGGTAATTGATATTGGTGGAGGAACAACAGATGTTGCTATTCTTTCAATGAATGATACAGTAACCTCTTCATCAATAAAAGTAGCAGGAAATTTATTTGACCAAGATATTATTAAATATATAAAGGATAAATATAAGTTATTAATAGGAGAAAAAACAGCAGAAGATATAAAAATTAATTTTGCAAATGTTTATGATCCAGATAAAAAAGAAAAATTAGATGTAAGAGGAAGAAATTTAGTAACAGGACTACCACATACAATAACTATCACTCAGGATGAAACAAAAACAGCACTACAAGATAGTATTAATAAAATTGTAAAATCGGTAACGAATGTATTAGAACAAACACCACCAGAGCTATCAGCGGATATTGTAGATAGAGGAATAGTAGTAACAGGAGGTGGAGCTTTATTAAAAGGTTTAACGGATTTATTACAAGAACAATTAGAAGTTCCAACATTAATAGCTGACTCCCCACTTACTTGTGTTGCAGAAGGAACAGGATTATTGCTAAATGATATTAAACAATTAGAAAATAATAACAAATAAGACTACGATAATGAAATGTACCCTTAAAAGTAGACATCAAAAAAACAGGTGCATTTTAAACTGAACCCCAAAAGTTGGACAGTTTATAAATAGTTTCTAATTAGAGGATTGTAACCTGTAATTGACAGGTTACAGTCTTTTTTAATTTTTTAATCACATTATAATTAGAAAATAAAGATTCAGAGTAAAAATATCTTTGTTAAAATAAAGATAAAATCAAATGAATCTTTAGGATTATCTCTATTTAGTAATATAATAATTTTCATTTCAATCAATAATTTTGAACTTCCATCATAGAATAATTAATTTCTAACTTTAAATAATCTAAATTATAAGATTAACAGCTTTTAGAACTAATTTAATGATAATGCAACTCTTTCATAATGAGAAAATAAGTGTAATTTTCAGACTATTGGACTTGGTTTATTTCTTACATTTTTATAGTACTAAATAATTTTTTTAAAGTATTTCCTGCAACAAGAAAATTTTGATTATGAAAGATCCGAAAATTAAGATTAATATTAAAATAAGCTTGCTATAAATATTATTATTTTGATATATTTCAGAAATAATTTATGCTAGTCGTAAACACTGCTTTAATAATATTTGAAATGACATGGAACTAAAACTTCTTATCAGAAAATATCATCAATGTAACCATTTTAATAATATTTGAAAATTATAGAAATAAAAATAAATGCAATTGCTTCTATCTAGATTATTAGAGAATAATCATTATCAAATAGCTGGTCCATTGCATTAATAATATTATAACATATTTTTAATAATCATAACTTTTAATTAATAATTTATAAATGGCATCTTACATTTATCTTTTATTTTTCAAAATACTATAGTATAATTTAGATAGAAAAGAGGAGTAAGATGAGTCAGGAAATAATAGCTAGTTTGAAAATAGTAATAACCACCTTTCTTTGCTCTGTTCTTATTATGCCACTTATGAAAAAAATAGCAAATCATATAGGAGCAATCGATATACCAAGAAGCGAAGAAGGAAATAGACATATTCATAAAAAAGAAATACCCAAACTAGGAGGTTTAGGAATTTTTTTAAGTTTCTTAATTGGATATATGATATTCGGAAACCAAAGCATTCAAATGAACTCAATATTAATAGGAAGTTTTATAATTATATTAATTAGTCTAGCTGATGATATTAAACCAGTTAGGGCATGGCAAAAATTTATTGGCCATCTAATCGCAGCAATAATAATTGTTTTCTATGGACAAATTACATTAAACAATGTCACAGCTTTTGGTTTTTCATTAGACTTTGGAATCTGGGCATATCCAATAACACTATTATTTATTATAGCCTGTACAAATATTATCAACTTAATTGATGGAATTGATGGGTTAAGTGGCGGAATTTGTTCTATCTTTTTTCTAACAATTGGAATTATTGGATTATATCAAGGAAGAAGTGGAAGTCTAGTTATGATTCTAACCTTCGTTATGTTAGGATCAACTTTAGGGTTTTTAGCACACAATTTTTACCCAGCAACAATTTTTGCAGGGGATTCTGCGACTTTTATGGGGTTTATCATCGCAATTATTTCTATGCTTGAATTTAAAGGTCCAGCTTTAACATCCTTCTTTGTTCCAATTATAATTTTAGCAATTCCAATTTTAGACACTCTTTTTGCTATCATTAGAAGAACATTAAAAGGAAAACCAATATTTTCAGCAGATAAAGAGCATTTACATCATCAATTACTAGGAATGAACTTTTCCCAAAGAACAACAGTGATTTTAATCTATATTATAGACATTTTATTTTCTACAGCAACAGTTTTATATACAATTAAAGACCCAAAAGCAGGTAGTATTTTATATATTATACTTTTCGTGATAATTATTTGGTTTGTATTTCATACAAGCATAATTTCAGATAAGACCCCAAAAATAACAGAAAAATTAACAGCAAAGATAAAAAGGAAATCTATGGTAAAAAAAAGAAAATAAGCACAACAATTACATAAAAAGTAATTGTTATTTTTTTGTTGAAATTTAACTAAAAATAGGAAAATTATGGTAAAATGTTAAAATCGGATAAGAGGTGATAGGATGATTAATTTTATTATATGTGATGATAATAGGGACTTTACATTAATGCTAAAAAAGAAAGTCCAAAAATTTATGAGCAAATACAGTGAAATTGAATGTAAATATCATATTTTTTCTGGCTATGGCGCAGAGTTTGAAAAACTTGCTGATAATAATAATACCTTTAAAGTATACTTTTTAGATATAGAGACAAAAAGAGGGTCAGGTCTTGATGCAGCTAGAATGATTAGAGAAAAGTACGAGGATTGGGACTCGATTTTAATAATTGTAACATCTCATGAGGAATTTAGATATGAGGCACTAGGGAATCGATTATACTTATTTGATTTTCTAAATAAGTTAAATAACTTTGATGCTAATTTAGAAGAAGACCTAAAACACATTTTAAAAAAGTATACTAGAAATAGTAATGGTATAACAATAGAATATGATAGAGAAGTATATAAAGTAGAATTAAGAGATATCATTTTTATAGAAAAAGAAATAGATAGTAAAAAGTGCATAATAGTAACTACCTATGGACCAAGATATATTCAATGTTCATTAAAAGAAGTCTATAAAAAATTAAATGAAAATTTTATGAAAGTGAGTAGAAGTTTAATTGTAAACATAAAAAGAGTAAAGGGATACAACCCTAAAACAAACACAGTGTATTTCACAAATAACCATACATCCACATTGGTCTCTAGAGAAAATAAGAAGGAGCTGATAAATCGTGTTAAAAACAGTAACTGAGACTTTTTGTTTTATATTGTTAGCAATTTTATATACATATATGCTCAAACAAATATTAAAATCAGATATAAAAATAATGACAAAAAAAAATATATTTTTATTTAGTTCACTAATATTTGTTGCTGTTATATCTTATACATCTGAATATTCAATAGAAACTGTATTTTTAAGATTTGTAGCTAATATTATAGTATACAAATTAGTATTTGATGAGTCAATTGGTAAAATAACAGTTTTATGTACATTAGTAATGTTAATTAATCTAATAGGAGATATTGTTAATGCTAGTATTTTAATGAATTTCTATAGTTTAGAAGAAATTAGAACAGTACCAAGAGTAATGATTATAGCCAATAGTATTGCATTAATAAATACATATATTATATTCAATATAAAACCTGTTAAAAATAAACTTAAGTTAATATCAAAAGATTTGAATGATAATAATATATTTTCGATAATAATAATAAGTATCTCAATCTTTTTGTTATTTGTTTGTATATTATACAATTTAGGAGATGCATTCACCTTTAATATGAAATATTTCATTAATATAATGATAGTAGTAATATTTGTAATAGTATTAATAATTTTTTTCATAGATAACAATAAATATCAGAAATTATTAGAAGAAAATGATTCTTTATTTAAGTACAACCAAAGCTTTGAAAATAGTATAGATAAAATAAGTTTAAGTAATCATGAATTCAATAACCAATTAATTATGTTAAAGGGATATATAGAAGATAACAAAAAAGGTAAGTCTTTAAATATAATAAATGAAATGATTGTTGAGGCAAAGAAACAGGATAGTAATATACTAGGTAGTCTAAAAAATATTCCCAAAGGGGGAGTAAAAGTTCTTTTATATCATAAGATAATCGTAGCAATAGATAACAAATTAAAAGTAAGTTTAGATGTAAGTAAAACAATAAAAGGAAAACTAAAAAAACTAAATATAGATCAATTAAAGTTAATATGTAATTTAATTGGTATATATTTAGATAATGCAATAGAGGCATCAAAGGAGAGTAAAAAGAAACTGATTGGTATAGAAATATATGCACTAGATAATAAAATAAATTTTGTCTTTTCTAATAGTTTAAAAAATGAAAATATAGATATAGAAAAATTAGATAGAAATGGTTATACAACAAAGGGAAAAAATCATGGGAGAGGATTATATTTAGCCAAAAAGTTATTACAAAAAACAGAATTAGTAGATGCAGAGACAACAATAATAAATAAAATGTATGTTCAAAAAATGGTTATTAATACTCAAAAAATATAAAAAGAACACTAAATTGTGTCCTTTAATGATTTAATCCATAATTGAGTTTAGTGCTTGAGGTTCATCACATAAAAACATTACACACCCCATACTAGCACTTCCCACAACAAGCATTGCAACTGCTGCCATAACTTTTACATTATTTCTACATAGTTTTTATCTAAACAAACACAGTGTATTTCACAAATAACCATACATCCACATTGGTCTCTAGAGAAAATAAGAAGGAGCTGATAAATCGTGTTAAAAACAGTAACTGAGACTTTTTGTTTTATATTGTTAGCAATTTTATATACATATATGCTCAAACAAATATTAAAATCAGATATAAAAATAATGACAAAAAAAAATATATTTTTATTTAGTTCACTAATATTTGTTGCTGTTATATCTTATACATCTGAATATTCAATAGAAACTGTATTTTTAAGATTTGTAGCTAATATTATAGTATACAAATTAGTATTTGATGAGTCAATTGGTAAAATAACAGTTTTATGTACATTAGTAATGTTAATTAATCTAATAGGAGATATTGTTAATGCTAGTATTTTAATGAATTTCTATAGTTTAGAAGAAATTAGAACAGTACCAAGAGTAATGATTATAGCCAATAGTATTGCATTAATAAATACATATATTATATTCAATATAAAACCTGTTAAAAATAAACTTAAGTTAATATCAAAAGATTTGAATGATAATAATATATTTTCGATAATAATAATAAGTATCTCAATCTTTTTGTTATTTGTTTGTATATTATACAATTTAGGAGATGCATTCACCTTTAATATGAAATATTTCATTAATATAATGATAGTAGTAATATTTGTAATAGTATTAATAATTTTTTTCATAGATAACAATAAATATCAGAAATTATTAGAAGAAAATGATTCTTTATTTAAGTACAACCAAAGCTTTGAAAATAGTATAGATAAAATAAGTTTAAGTAATCATGAATTCAATAACCAATTAATTATGTTAAAGGGATATATAGAAGATAACAAAAAAGGTAAGTCTTTAAATATAATAAATGAAATGATTGTTGAGGCAAAGAAACAGGATAGTAATATACTAGGTAGTCTAAAAAATATTCCCAAAGGGGGAGTAAAAGTTCTTTTATATCATAAGATAATCGTAGCAATAGATAACAAATTAAAAGTAAGTTTAGATGTAAGTAAAACAATAAAAGGAAAACTAAAAAAACTAAATATAGATCAATTAAAGTTAATATGTAATTTAATTGGTATATATTTAGATAATGCAATAGAGGCATCAAAGGAGAGTAAAAAGAAACTGATTGGTATAGAAATATATGCACTAGATAATAAAATAAATTTTGTCTTTTCTAATAGTTTAAAAAATGAAAATATAGATATAGAAAAATTAGATAGAAATGGTTATACAACAAAGGGAAAAAATCATGGGAGAGGATTATATTTAGCCAAAAAGTTATTACAAAAAACAGAATTAGTAGATGCAGAGACAACAATAATAAATAAAATGTATGTTCAAAAAATGGTTATTAATACTCAAAAAATATAAAAAGAACACTAAATTGTGTCCTTTAATGATTTAATCCATAATTGAGTTTAGTGCTTGAGGTTCATCACATAAAAACATTACACACCCCATACTAGCACTTCCCACAACAAGCATTGCAACTGCTGCCATAACTTTTGATAATAATTTCATTATATCCTCCTTAAATTTTATATATTACTAAATATCATTTCTGATATTAAGCCAATTTTTGATAATTTAGATAATTTCTATATGGTTGACCAAAAATCTTATAAGTTAGAGGACTAACCATAATATCCTCTATAACAATAGCAATAATAAACAAAATAGAAATACTATCATGATTTAATATCAAAGCTAAAGCTGTAAAAATTATTCCTGTTATTACTGTAACAGCTTTTCTAATAATCCTCTTCTTCTTATTAGGTAGAGGCCTTTTTATTGTGTCAGCAGGAGCATAAAAGAATAGATATATAGTACCAAGAATTCCTATTATTAATATTATTTCCTTTGAAAAATCTAAATTTAATAATAAGAATGGAAAAACAATAAAAGATATAGTAGATAGAATTAAACATTCTGAACTTTTCTTGGCATGAAAACCAAAACCAGTAAATCTAATAATATTAAACAAAAACAGTAATATTAAGATTTCTTTAAAGATTCCTAAAATAATCGCTAGTAAAAAGATAACAATTATTTTAGTGAAAGTTAAATATAACCCTTCTAATCCATATCTTAGTTTGAGAATATCACCTTCACTAATTTTTTGGTACTTAGTTATTAAATTAATAGAGTTTTCTAAAAATCTTTCTTTCACACTACCAACCTCACGAGTTTCATTATAACCAAACATAATATAAAATATAAATAGGAAAAACAGAATTGAAAATTTTCAGGGATTAAAATGAAAAAAATAAAAAAATACCACAAGATAAAAACTAAAAAAGGTTTAAAATATACAATTCACGGATTTGGTATACACAAGCGGTAGAAATTTGATACACTAGATATGCGCACAAGCAAATATATATTCAGTTAACTGTAAAAAAGAGGTAAGAAGGTGAGGTGTAATTATGGTTGGCCGTGTAAAATGGTTCAATAATGAAAAAGGATATGGTTTCATAGAATATAAAGAAAATGAGGATATCTTTGTTCATTATTCTGCTATCAATTTAGATGGGTACAAAACATTATCAGAAGGACAGTATGTAGAATTCAAATTAGTAAATACAGATAAAGGTTTCCAAGCTCTAGATGTAAGTCTAGTTAAAGAATCAACTATTGCAAAATAGTTGGTTTTTTTATGCAAATCTGTTAAAATATAACTAAGGAGGATGATGATATGGAATTTATTATTAGGGGAGACAAGATAAAAGTAACAGACTCAATGAAGAACTACATTGAAGAAAAAATTGGAAAGCTAGAGAAATATCTAGAAAATAGTAATGATATACGAGTAAATGTAGTAGTAAAGATTAGAGGAAATACCCAAATTGTAGAAGTTACAATACCATTCAGATCAATAATATTACGTTCAGAGGAAAGCCAATCAGACTTTTATAAAGCAGTAGATAAAGCAATCGATAAATTGGAAAGACAAATTAGAAAAAATAAAACAAAACTTTCTAAACAACATAAAATTAATATAAAGGTTGATACAGAATATGAAGAAGAAAAAAGTCAATCAGAAATTATAAAAAGGAAAACAATATCAGTAAAACCAATGAATGAAGAGGAAGCAATCTTACAAATGGAACTTTTAGACCATGAATTTTATATGTATATAGATAGTGATTCAAATAAATCATGTGTTGTTTACAAAAGAAAAGATGGAAATTATGGAATAATCACAACAGAATAAAAGCACTCACTTGGAAAATGACGAAAAGAAACAGAAACCCTTTAAATTAGGGTTCTTTTTTGATAAAATAATATGTTAAGAGGAGAGATACAAATGAACATACTAAAAAAATTATTTGATCATGAATATAAAGAATTAAAAAGGTTTTCAAAATTAGCAGATCAAGTTATAGAACTTGATGAAGAAATGCAAAAATTAACTGATACAGAGCTAAAAGCCAAAACAGAAAAATTTAAGGAAGAGTTAAAAAAAGGAAGGACTTTAGATGATTTGTTAGTAGAGGCTTTTGCTGTAGCTCGTGAAGCATGCTTTAGAGTAATAGGAGAAAAACCATTCTATGTTCAAATACTAGGAGCTTGTGCTATTCACTATGGTAATATTGCTGAGATGAAAACAGGAGAGGGAAAAACCTTAACCAGTGTCCTTCCTGCATACTTAAACGCCTTAAGCGAAAAAGGTGTTCATGTAATTACAGTTAATGAATATCTAGCAAGTCGTGATGCTAACTGGATGGGAGGAATTCATCGATTTTTAGGACTTACAGTAGGGGTAAACCTTAGAGAATTATCAAGTAAAGAAAAACAAGAACAATATAATTGTGATATTTTATATTCTACTAATAATGAAATAGGATTCGATTACTTAAGAGATAATATGGTTGTAAATAAGGAAGAAAGAGTACAAAGACCATTAAATTTTGCTATTATTGATGAAGTGGATTCTGTTTTAATCGATGAAGCACGTACTCCATTAATTATTTCAGGTGGACAAATGAGTAGTGCCAATCTTTATATAGAGGCAGATCGTTTTGCTAAAAGTTTAAAAAAGGAAGATGAATTTATCTATGATGAAAAAACAAAAAGTGTTAATTTAAATGATAAAGGCTCAGAAAAAGCAGAAAAAGTATTTCATGTAAAAAATTTATACGATATTAACAATGCTACATTAGTTCATTTTATCAATCAAGCATTACGTGCCAATTATGCAATGGCTAATGATGTGGATTATGTAGTAAAAGATGGGGAAATTGTAATTGTAGATCAATTTACGGGAAGATTAATGCAAGGTCGTGCTTATAGTGATGGACTCCATCAAGCAATAGAAGCAAAAGAAGGAGTTAAAATTAATGAAGAAACTAAAACTCTAGCACAAATAACATTCCAAAATTTATTTAGAATGTATAGTAAATTATCTGGTATGACAGGTACAGCTAAAACAGAAGAAGAAGAATTTAGAAATATTTATAATATGTATGTTATTCAAATTCCAACAAATAAGGAAATTGCTCGTATTGATGCTGCTGACTTAGTTTATGCTAATAAAGGAGCAAAATACAAAGCCATTATCAATTTTGTTAAACAGAAATACGAGGAAGGTCAACCAGTACTAATTGGTACTATTGCTATTGAAACAAGTGAGTTAATTAGTAGTATGCTAAAACAGGCTCATATTCCTCATGAAGTATTGAATGCCAAAAACCATGAACGTGAAGCTGAGATAATTTCTAAAATAGGCCAACATAAATCAGTAACCATTGCTACCAACATGGCTGGTCGTGGGACGGATATTAAACTATCAGATGAAATAAGAGAAATAGGAGGATTATGTGTAGTTGGTACAGAGCGACATGAATCACGTCGTATTGATAATCAGTTAAGAGGACGTTCGGGACGACAAGGAGATCCTGGTTATACTCAGTTTTTCGTTTCTATGGAAGATGAGTTAATGGTTCGTTTTGGATCAGATAGAATTAAAATAATGATGGAATCTATGGGAATAGGTGATCAAGCAATTAGAAGTAAGACAATTACCAAATCAATTGGAACAGCACAAGCCCGTGTTGAAGGAAATAACTTTGATATTCGTAAACAATTATTACAATATGATGATGTAATCAATAATCAAAGAGAAATTATTTATGATAGAAGAAATCATATTTTAGATAGTGATTCTATTCATCAAGAAACATTAGATACTTTTAGACATCATATTGAAGATCTGATTCTATCCCATTACCAAATAGATAACGAACTAAATGATGATGACTTTGAAGAAATTATTGAATTTGCTAATGAAAACCTTCTCAAAAGGGATATAAAGAAAAAAGATATTGAAACACTGGATAAAGAAGAAATCATTGATCAATTATATAAACAGGTAGAAAAAGAATACGAAGAAAAAATATCTTCTATTCCAGATGAAGTGAAAGACGAATTTGAAAAAGCGATAACTCTACAAGTAATTGATAATTACTGGATGGAGCATATTAATACCATGTCACATTTAAGAGAAGGAATTTACTTAAGAGGATATGGACAAGAAGATCCTTTACATGCTTACACTGTAGAAGGATTTGATATGTTTGACTCGATGTTACAAAAAATAGATAAAGATATAACGATTTTCTTATTAAAAGCAGAAATCCATCAAAATATTGAAAGAAAAGAAGTAAAGAAAGAAAAAATGATGACAAATGAAGATAAGACAACTACATTAAAGAAAAAACCTACTCGTACAAAAAAAATAGGTCGTAATGATCCATGCACATGTGGGTCTGGAAGAAAGTATAAAAATTGCTGTGGTAAATAGTAGTGTTTATAAGGGTTTGTGAGATAATAAAAGTATCACGAAATAAGGAAAACAGTTAAAATGTTTGCAAAATGTTTGCATAAAATTCAAATGTTTGCAAAAATAGGCTGCAAACCCTTATAAATAAAGGAATTTCTTATTGCAAACAAATTTGTAAACAAAAACACTAGCATCTATGCTAGTGTTTTTTTATCCCCCTCCCTCAAGAGAAAAATGAAGGAGGAAGTACAATGGGAAAAGTAAATGTTCAAAAAAGAGGGAAGGTGTATCAATACCAATTTGAAATAGCAAGAGTTAATGGAA
The DNA here is from genome assembly GCA_947643225.1 of uncultured Clostridia bacterium. Classification (GTDB taxonomy): domain Bacteria; phylum Bacillota_I; class Bacilli_A; order RF39; family UBA660; genus UBA2730. The sequence continues at coordinate 2,708 of CANRVH010000008.1, read as the reverse complement.
AACGAAAATTCCAAAACAAAAGTGGATTTAAGACAAGGTTAGAAGCAGAAAGAGAAGGTATTAAAGCATATTCTGAGTATATGCAAACAGGGTTAACATTTAAACCATCTGAAATTTCATATAGTGATTATTTAGATTATTGGATGAAGGAATATTGTCAAATCAATTTAAAATATCATACTATAGAAAGTTATGAAAGATTAATTAGAATTCATATAAAACCAAAGTTAGGTCATTATTTATTATCAAAGATAACAAGAGCAACACTACAAAAATTTATGAATGATTTATTTATAAACAATAGTTATTCAAAAAATTATCTAAAAAACATATTAAAAGTAATAAAAAATTCTTTTAATTATGCAAGTAGTGATGGAGTAGATTTTATTAAGATTAATCCTTCAATAAAGGTTAAAGTACCAAGGTATGACGTTCCAGATGAAGATCCAGCACATATTTTTACAGAGGAAGAAATAGAAAAAATTTTAAATAGAGTAAAAAATAATCGCTGTGTTTACTATGCTTTTTTAACAGCATATTACACAGGACTTAGACTTTCAGAAGTGTTTGGTTTGACATGGGAAGATATAAATCTTGAAAAAAAGACTTTACGTGTTGATCGTAATATTTTAAAAAAGAATCAATCTGGTGGTACTAAAAAGAGATTGATTGAAGGACAGACAGCAACAGTTTGGTACTTTGGTACTTGTAAAACTCTTAGTAGTTATAGAACTATAGATATAGGAGATACTTTAGTAAATTCTTTAAAAAAATTTAAGAAAGAGCAAGAAATATTTGCAGAACATTATGGTGACTCATATATGAAACATTATAAAAAAGAAGTAAAAAATCCTTATACTAAGAAAAATGAAATAAAAATAATAAGTGTTCCTGCCGAAATAGATGTTGCTTTACCAGAAGCTCATTTGGTATTTCTAAAAAATAATGGCATCTTTGAAGGTACAGATAGCGTTAAATATCCATTTAAAGTAATACATTATGAATTAGGAATACCTTGTAGATTTCATGATTTTAGAGATACACATGCTAAAAGATTAATTGAAGCAGGAGCAGATATAAAAGCTGTTTCAAAAAGATTAGGTCATAGTACAATTAAGACGACTTACAATATTTATGTAAGAGTTACTACAAAGATGGAAGAAGAAATTGTTAGTAAATTTGAAAATTTTGCAAAACCATTAAGTTTACTGATTAATTAATTTTGTCTTAATAATCAATATATTATATAATTAATAATAAAGGAGAAAAAATGAAAGATTTAAAAAAAATTATAGAAAATAAAGATCAGTTAGAAGCACTTGATTATATAGAATTTATAAAATATTTTGGAGATAATCAAGAATTATATAACCAACTAAGATTATTAAAGGAAGATGCAGAATGTTCATGGAAGGAGATAAGAAATTTAAAATGGGGAGATATAGATTTTGAAAATGGAATTATTACTATTTCAAAAGATGAAATTGATATTTGTTAAGAGCTAGAATTTAGCTCTTTTTATTATGCAATAAAAGGAAAAGGTGATGAAGTATAGTATTTAATATTGAAGAAACATATCAAGTATCTAGTATTAACCCATTTGTCATAAAAGGACTATAATTGTTATAGTTCTCTAACAATATATATTAGCAGAGTGAAATATACTTAAAAAATTCTTTAAAAGATAAATAAACTAGTGTTATAAAATTATTAGTTGAGAAGATCAAATTTGCAATTTCTTTTTATTTATGGTATTATAGCCACTAATCAAAGAGGGGGAATTTTCTATGGAAAATAAATTTTATCAAGTTTGTAATAAAATAAATTATAGTACTTATCAAAAAATACAAAATAGTTTTGGTTCTATTGGATTTTGGACTGCGATTTCAAATATTTTTACGGAACAATATCCAATACTTAATAATTCTTTAGATATCATATATAGTGCATCTTTAGTAGCATATTTTGGGTTGGTTTTATCAAATGCTAAACTTCATACAAAAGATATGAGTGAAATTAGAACGTTTTATCAACAATTTATTCAAAACTACAATAAAATGAATAAAGATTTTGAATTAAATAATCCAATCCAAATTTATACAATGTTTAATTATTTATTATATAAGGGATATTTATCAAAAGGTAAAGAATTTCAGTTTAGTGGAGAAGAAGCGAGAGATATAAATGCAATAAGTGGTACTAATATTATTATGGGCAAAGGAGTATGTCGCCATATTTCTTCTATGTTTAAAGATATTTTAAATGATTATGGAATAGAGGCATATAATCTTGGTTGTTATTATAGGACTTATAATGTAAATATAAATTTTACAGAGCAACAAAATTTTTCTTATAATGAACTTAGAGAATGGGTTAAAAAACATATAATTGATGAAAGAACTAATTGTTTTTTGAATGCACTTATTGATGAAATGGAAAAGCAAGAGAAATATGCAGAGTTTTCTTATAAGCAAGAAGAGAAGAATTCTATCGAAAAGATGGTTGGAAATCATGTAATATGTTATTCAAGATATAATGGAGAAGATTATTATTTAGATCCAACACAAACTAGAATTTATAGATTAAATTCCAATTCTAATACACTATATGATAATGAAGAAGATAGTGATATGAAAATTAAGCAAATCAATTCTATATTAGACCTGTTCGATAACTAGTTTAATTCATAGTTATAAATGCCACATATT
>CANRVH010000007.1 GCA_947643225.1 uncultured Clostridia bacterium | reverse complement strand
ACGACTTATTGCTTTTTTTGTACCCAAAAGGTGTCACATCAATTGTAATGCTACATATTTTTATTTAATTAAAACTCCAGTCATTGTTATTCTGAATATGATCATGTATAATAAAAAAAAGGAGAGAAAAATATGTTAGTAAAGAAGAAAAAACGAATCAAAAACATAATAAATATAAACACCCCTACTTCATTTACTAATTTAATAAAAGAAAATTACAACATGATCAACTCTCCCAAAATAAAAAAAATTAAAAAGAAAAATTTACTATATAAAAATATAAAAATATACTTATTAGAAAATAACTATTTTCTAATAGAAAAAGATCTAATAGAATATTTAAAATCTATTCAACAAGAAAATAAAAAAAAATTTAATTATCAAGAAATCGATCAAATTCCTATATTAATTAAAAAAATACTTACAGATAAATTAACTCTTTTAATAAAAGAGGAACATACTAATCTACTAGAAAAGAAAAAAATTGCAAAAAAAATACATCAATTAAAATTAAAGAAAGATATTTCAATTAATAAATACTATTCTCTAACAGAAAATACAAAAGATGAAACCATCTCCATTCTAAATAAAGAAATAAACAAATTAAACAATCAAAAAGTTTTCAAAGCTTTTAATCTTACACTTCAAAGTCAAAATAAAAATCTATCCAAAATTTTAACCACTACAAAAAGAAAAGAGAAAGAAAAAATTCTTTTATTAAATAATATCATCTATAGTATAAAGCAATCAGAAAAATTAAATATGGAGGAATTTTACTTAAAGCTTCTAGAAATAGAACAACTATTAAATAAAGACAAATTTTATCAAATCATGTCAAAAGAAAGTAAAAATATTTATAGAAAAAAAATACAAAGAAAAAGAAAGCCTTTAAAATTTTACAAAGATATAATAGAAAAAAAAGAACATATTGGTCTCTATCTATTTAAAAAAAATCATCCTCTCCTTCGTCTAGATTATTCCAGTAAAAAAATACCCTCTGCTAGTAAAACAATAGTAAATCTATATATATTTTTTCTTGACAAAGAACAAATTGATGTATTTTTTATTGATTTAAATCTAAATAAATCAGAAAATATCAAATTTAACATCATCAATAAAAACAAAAATCTAGAACCAGAACTAATAACATATTTAAATCATAAATGTAATAATTTGAATAAAAATAATGACAAAAAAATTTACCAATTTTATCAAAAAGAAGAAAAAATATCTTATCCCAAAAGCACAAAATATATAATAAATCTAAATGAAATAGAAAAAATTGATAGTAAAAAAATCAAATATTTAATCGGAATAATGGACCATCCACTAAATAAAATCGTTTTAGATAAAAGAAAAAGACGAGTAAAAAAAGGACACGCACTACTTTTCTTTCCTATTATAAACAAAGAAGAAAATTTATATAGTCTACTCTACCAAAAAGAAGAAGCTCTATTAAATCATAATGAAATCTATAATTTAGAAGTAGAACAAGAACTACTAAAAGGAAAAAACTCCTTTCTAAGAAAGAAAATATTAAATGCTAACTATCAAAAAGAAATACTTTTTACCAGAAAAAAGAAAAATACATTTAATACCTACTTAAAATATTATCATCACTTTATAAAAAGAAACATCAGCGAATTAAAGCAAAAATCCAATAAAAATAAATTACTCTTGTTAACAAATCTTAAAAAACAACTGCTCTATTTCCTTTTCCTAATCAGCATATTATTTTCACACTCCATAACTTTACTTCTAATAGAAATCACCCTCCTTTTATTCTTCTATCAGTCATTAATTAAAGCCATCAACGAATATGCAAATATTCCTGAATATCTATTCACGATTATAAAAAGAGAAAAGGATAAAACAAAATATAAAATAAATATCACTATGGGTCTTATTTTTCTTCTATTACACAATTTAACAGGAATAATCTTTTTGCTTTCTCCACTTCTATCTTACATCATTCATAAAAAAAGAAACACAAAACAACCATTTACCATAAAAGAGATCGTTGAAAAAAAAGAAGTACAATTAGATACATCCATCTTATCCAACAAAAATTTATCACTTTATATAGACCGCAATGAAACAGAAATAATAAAATATAAAGGAGATAAACTATTAAAAACCAATTGGAATAAACAACTTCAAATCAAAATAGATAATAAGGACCCCCTTCCCCTTCAAACAACTAATATTGATTTAAAAGTAAACAAAGTAAAAATAAACAAAGAATATAAAGAAATAAAATTAACAATAGAACCAATCATCTCTGAATTCGATCATATTGAAATAAAGAAATTAATATTAGAAAATAAAAAGAAAGAAACAACCAACATATCATTAGAATTTCTTCTAACAATAAATCAAAATGAAGAATTAATCAATCCCCTTCCTTTAACAATTAAAAATAAAAATCATAATATCTATATAACAACTTATTTTTTAAACACCAAAAATGAACTATCTTTAGAGGAAGAAAAAAAAATCAGATTAAAAACAGAAAAATTAAAAATAAAAGAAAAAAAAGAACTATATATGATTACTATAATCTCAGAAAATATGAATATTGAATCACTAATTAATCAATATAAGATTCCCTATATCAAATCTTTGTTTACATTAACAAAAGAAAAGAAATTAACTACAAACTACTCTCTTCTAAATTATCTTATTGAAGTCAATCAATTTAAAATAAATGAAGCAAGAAAAAAACTATTGACTTATAATATTTTAACAACAGAGAATCTAAAAAAATTTAATATTGATGCTAATATACCCTTAATGATACTAGATCTTCGAAATACTTCCAATAAATCAATATTAAAAGAAACAGTTTTATTTTTTACATATGTAAAAGAACATAACTTTCCACTACACCTAGTCATTTTCAATAATATTGATAAAGAATACCTAAAAGATTTACAATATCATATCAAAGAAGAAAAAAAACACTTACTAAAAATTCCTGGAAAAATATACATCTTAGATGAACAAAGTATATCTAAAGAAGAAATTATTTTATTTTATACTCTATCCTACTTAACAATTGATGCGACACTTTATCAAAATTTAACAGACTATTTAACAAAATTGAAAAAAAATTTAAAAAAAGTAGAAAAAGAAAATTATAAAGAAAAAAAGGGGATAAATTCAAACGATCTATCATTAAATGTAAAAGAAAGAAAGAAATTCCTATCCAATCATACCATCACTTCACCTACATCATTAAAAACAATTACTACTCCTAATGCAGAAAACTATACTTATATTAATAATAAAATGAGATTATCATTCAAAGAAAAAATAATCATTAACAATACAAACCTAATTTTTGACACAATAAAATATGGTCACGGATATACAACATATTTAGCAAAAACAAAAAAATTAGCTATAGAACTAACAGAATTCATCTCTTACTTTGAAAAAACAAAATTCTACAAATTGACAATCAAAAACAATAGTGAAGAAACATTATCTATTTCTATCAAATACATCATTCATCCAACACTTATCGACGATTTTCCCAACAGTAGCAGATATATTCTTTGTAAATATAATGAGCAAAATAATTTAGTTACCATGCAAAATAAACTAAACTCCTACTTTTTTAGAAATACCTGCTATATCACCTGTACAGAAAAATTTAAAAATGTAAATTTAAGTAATCCATCAAAAAAAATAATAGAAATTAAAAAAATGATTCCTAAAAACTCATCCAAAGAACTAGCCTTTACCTTAGGAATATCAGATTTAACATACTTAAACTTTTTGAAGGAAAAATATTCTAATATAGCAACAATTAATACCTCACTTACAATTAGCACAAATTACTTTAAAACCATGTTAAATAAAATTAAAGTAAAAACAAATAACCAACTCTTTGATGATTTAATAAATCATAGTTTACTATACAAAACACTTACAGAAAAAATATTTCAAAGTAGCAACCAGTCATGTCTAAGAAATAGTTTAAATATATTAAGTATATTTCCAGAAATAGCAAAAGAGACCATAATAAATAATATACAAGAAGAACTAACTGAAGAAAACTTATTTTATCTAATCTATACAACTTCTATTTATATTGATCAATCTGAGCAAACAGAAATTTTAAGTGAAAAAATAAAGAAAGAGGCAAACCTTTATGAACAATTAAAAATAAAAATAACAAATTTAAAAAAAGAAAAAAACACCAATAAATTTTATTTATATATGATTCTAGAACAATTTATCAAATTATCAAAACAATATGATAAAAACATCGATACCAAAAAAATAAAAGAAGAACTAACCACAATAAAAAAAGAACTTTTAAAAGATAAAGATAAAATAAGTAAAATATATAGAATTTTATTAGGAATAACCACAAATAAAGAAGAAAAAGTTATAATTTCAAAAAAAATACCAACTTTTTTACAGAATAAGGAAATATTATATTTATATTTTCTTTTAAAGGAACAACCTTATGATATACTCTATGAACATTTCCAAAATATAACATCATATAATATAGAAAATATAGAAAAAATAAATAAGTACTCAAGTTATCTTTATCAAATAGGACTAGAAGGAATTTTAGGTTTTAAAAGAAAAAACAAAAAACTGTATATTAAACCTCATTTACCATCTTCCATAAAAAACTATCAATTAACTTACCAGTATTTAAATACAACATATCACATTAACATCATCATAAATAATAAAGAAAATAAACTACTGATTAACAACCAGCAAGAAAATATAGATTACATAGAACTTAAAAACGATTACAAGCCCCATAATATAGACTTATATATTACTAAAGAATAAACGTTAAAATTAAAACAATTATCCCTATAAAATATAATATTGCCATACGAACATAAAGAAACAATAACTCCTCCTTCTCTTCCTCATCAAAAAAATAATTAATAATTTTATTCACTACTGCCACTCCCTATTAAAAGTACAGCCTAATAAAATTACTAAAAAATAAAATCTCATTATACTGCACTTTAATGAAATATAAATTAATCATAACACAATCAAGAATAATCATGACAAACTCTGACTTTAACTAAAAAAACATAACACTAAATTCATTTTCAAGGTCTAAAAAACAAATTTTAAAGTCACTTTTCAAATTTTAATGAAATTCATGTTATAATTTCTAATAGAATAATTTAAGGAGAAGTTGTAGCCTTATGGAAATTGTAATAATAGAAGATAATCTTGAATTTAATCAAAAAATATGCAAATATTTAAATCAAGTATTAATAGAGAATAATCTTGAATGGAAGATCATAGCATTTTCAAGTTACAATAAAGAATTAAAAAATCTTATTCATAATAAAAAAATTAAAATATATATCATTGATATTAAAATAGGTTCCTATTCTGGATATGATATATGTAGACAAATAAGAGAATCAGCCTATGATTGGGATAGCATTATCATCATTTCTTCCATTCTAAACCAAAAAGAAAATTTCATTTCTTTAAGATTATCTATTTTTACTTATTTATCAAAACTAAACCAATTTGAAGAAAATCTCAAAGAAAGTATAGTTCATGCAATAAACATACTAGAAAAGAAAAAATTCTTAACGATTAATAAAAGCTGTCAAGTATCAATAAATGATATTTGTTATATCTTAAAAGAAAAAAACAGTAAATACTGTTTTATTAAAACTCTAGATGAAAATTTCAGAATTAGAAGATCACTAAAAAGCTTAGAAAAAGATTTAAAATTAAGAAAAATTAAAAACTATCTTCTAGTAAATGATAGAAATATAAAATCATCAAATAAAAATACAATTACTTTTGAAAATAAAATAAAAATTAAAATAGACTAAAAATAGTTAATCATCATTGATCAACTATTTTTCATATATCCTAATTTTTTCTAAGTTTATCCTGATAATACTTAAATAATTCTTTAAATCTAGCATAATGAACAATTTCTCTTTGTCTAAGCCATAATAAAGGACCTATAATATCAGGATCATCAGCCAAATCAATTAAGTTTTCATAAACTGCTCTAGCCTTTTGTTCAGCCGCCATATTTTCAGATATATCAGCTAAAGGATCACCTGTTGTTGCAAAATAAGTTGTTGTAAAAGGAACACCATCAGCATTTGTTGGAAATAATGCTCTACTATGTTCTGCATAATGAGGATCAAGTCCTGCAGCTTTAATCTCATCAATTGTTGCATCTTTCATCAATTGATAGACCATCGTAGAAATCATTTCTACATGAGCTAGTTCTTCTGTACCAATATCAGTAAGTAAAGCTCTTCCCTGATTATCTGGCATAGTATATCTTTGGTTTAAATAGCGAAGAGCCGCAGCAAGTTCACCATTCGCACCACCATATTACAGAAGAGACATAAGGAAGGAATTGAACTTATGCCTTATTGTAAAAATCTAAAACAAAAAATGAATAAAACTATTTATTGTAAAAAGTTAAAAGAAGAAATTACATTAAAAAACTGTAATAATTGTAGATATAAAGAATACAAACAATATAAAGCACTAAAATCACGGACAAATAAACAAACTAAGAGAGAAAAAGAAAGATTTAGTATAATCTATTCTAATTTAACAAAATGCTGTGAATGTGGCTTAAAAACAGGTGATTTTGATAAAAGAATAAATATGTATACGCAAGTTGAAAAAAATGAAATATTTAGTGGAGCATATAGAAGTAGATCTATAGAAGATGGAATGGTTGCTCCTTTGTGTAATTTCTGCCACAAACTATTTCATAAAGATAGAATGATGAATCTAATATATAAAGTTAGATTTCAAAAAGAATATATGAAAACTCATTCTTTAGAACAATTTATAAATAGATACGGACAAGATTTCATATATAAATTAGAGCAAAAAAAAAGAAGCTAACCGAGATAAGGCTAGCTTTTTGTATCTTTATCTATTTAACACATTTACTTTATTTCTGAATATTCAAAGTAATAATCAGGCAATTTTATTCCTGTGTATTCTTCAAATAATTTTGGACTTATATGATAGCTATATCTCCCACCTGGATTTTGTATAGCTACTCCAATTGGTAATAATTCTCTTTGAAGTCCTATTCTAATGAATTGTTCAGTTTTCCCCGTTAAACGAGCTGCTTCTTTAACAGTTAAATTCATTTTTATTCTCCTTACTTAATTTTTAATGCCAGTTTTTTATATAATCTATATGAATTCACTTGCCATTTCTTCATCAAGTCGAACACAGAAAGATTTATCAATTACTATAGCATAATAATATCTTCTATTTTTATATACAATAATACGTTTTCCTTTTATGCCTGTAACTTCGTAGAAACGTTCAGCTCTTTCATCTTTTAATATTGTTGCTTTCATCCACTCTTCCCCCCCTTTCGGGAAAAATTATTACATAAAAAAATTAGTATCGCAAACTACCAATTTTCTACGTTTACAATAATTTTCTATTATAATTTTTAATTTCCTTTAGAGAAATTTTGCGTATTTCAGAACAGTTTTAAGCTGAATTTTTAAATTCAGTATATTTTAATTGTCTTTTTGTTCAATATATTGTATATTTGAATAGAGATATAATCTATTATAGGTGTTTTGCCTCCACGACTTTATATAGCCAAGGAGGTGATAAGATGTTACTATATAATTTTAAATCATCAATGGGTTGGAATACCTAGTATTCACATTTTTGATACTGGTAGTAATACTGGTACTAATTATAACAGTTTCATTAATCTTAAAAAAATAGCACCTAGTAATTAGGTGCTACAAAACATTTAATAAAATGTGGAGGATACATCTAAAGCCAAATAGATATATCTCTCTTTTTTATTTTATGTAATAATCTACATAAAATACATATTTCTTAATGAAATGCTTTTAGTATACAGCATTTTTAAGAAATGTCAACTAAAAATTTTTAGAAAGGAATAAATGAATAAACACTTATCCTATTAACAATATATCATGACATCTTTGTAAAAGTAAAGACCATTTTAACACTAATAAACAAAAAAAGAGTTAGTAAAGTAACTACCCTACTAACTCTTAAATTAATTATTACTTACTTCATATAAGAATGTACTAAATACCCAAACGTCGCGCCCATTAATATTTAATTTAGCACTATTTGTCTTAGTATCAATATCTTTTACTTCATAAACATTTTTGTTAAGTACATAGCTATTCCCACCACTTAAAACCTGGTCGCTTGTCACATGACCGTTTTTATCTACTTCTATAAAATCACTTGTTGGTATCCAGTGATGAGATTTTACTTGTTCAGTTTTATAAGAATTATAAGAACATCCAGTTAATTGACAACAGCCAAACAGATTGCTTGATAATGGACTTTTTAAAATATCTACTTTAAAAATCCCATCAAATTTAACCTTAGAACCAACATGAAGTATTTGATCTACTATTTCTATGTTATTTATAGATGTTTCTTGTACCGCCACATCTTTAGTAGTACGCCAATTTCCTCCCATACCTTTTAAAATATTAGTATTATCTACAAAGTAACAATCATCTAGATCATACTCATTATTAAAATGATAAATTCCATACTGATTTTTAATCCAACTTGTATCTGCACTTTGGGATACTTCAATGTGACAGTGTACTCCTGTCGCATTTCCTTTTGTTCCCATGTTTCCAAGTTGAGAACCTTGTTCTACTACTTGTCCTACTTTCGCATCCATTGAATTATCATGTACTGTCATAAATGTTGCATAGTCTACTCTGCCATTAGCAAACCTTACTTTATTTACAGATTGCCACATAACTTGTCCACTGCTTGGATAGGTTCTAATACATTTGCAAGTACATGGTGCGTAATAAGGATATCTAACCCCTGCTTGCAAGCCTCGAACATCGTTAGCCATAATTCCTTTGTGTGAATACGAACCGTTTGACCCTTGTGAAATATACATATCTGTGAATGGGCATAAGAAATCTTCTATACCATTTCTAACTGATTTTTGACCTTTTATCATATTATTCACTCTCCCTATTGTTTTCTAATTCTGCTAATTTAACAAAATATCTTTTAAACGGTAATCCTTTGTTACCAATCTCCCCTAGATTTTCATAGAAAGATATTGCTTCTGTTGTTATACATACCATCGCACTACCTATTAAAAATAAGTTTACTTCTACTAACCTATCTACTAAAAAACCTACAAGCAAGCATATAACCCATCCTATTTTTTTGATATATCCATCTCTACTAATTGATGAGTTAACTTTCTTATTCTTAAATGCCTTTAGATATCCTGTTAAGACATCTCCAAATATAAATACTCCACATATTATAAATAGAGTCTTTGGTTCAGTTATACCTACTATTTTTTCTATAAATTCTTCCATATTTTTTCATCCCTTTCTATTTTCTAATTCCATAAAGAACACCCATACAATATTGACCAGTTACTCTTCCAAATAATTCTGTATCACTCTTATAGTAAAGCTCACACATAAAATTTGTTGGATCTCCTACAAAACTTGTTTGCCAAGTTAAACCACTGTTATTGCATTGCTTTAATTGTAATGCTGTACCTATTATGCTTCCCAAAACTCTATATTCCTGTCCTTTATAACAACATTGCCAAATAAGAAGTTTAAAATTATTTAAATCCTCTATTTCTTTTGCTATATAAGATGAAGTTGTAAAATCTGCTAATTTCACTACTTCTCCGTAGAATTTAAAAGCATCATTTACAGCTTTTATTGAAGGTGCATTTTCTGTACTATTACTTTCTAAACTATCTACTACATTCCCTTGCAAAACTGCCGTTCCACTTACTTTTTTTAGTTTTTTCATATTTCTACCTCCTGTTTATATCCTATAATTTTAGTAATATAAATTGAGTTACTTTTACTTGATGTTATATTTGAATTACCCCATGTATTGTTCCATTCCATATAATTGCCAATCGAAATTGTTGTACCTGATAATGTTATGTTTTTAGAACTTATTTTTAATGTATTTGCATCAACCATATAACTTGTAAATAGGCTTATTGTTTTTCCATCGGGATTATCAACTATGATCGAATTATAAACATTATTAGCACAAAATATGATAAGTAATTTTGAATAATTATTAACATCTTCATTCAATATTAAGGAATTATTTTCTTTGCCATTGAATAACACCTTTTTATTTTCTACTTCTTCATATCCTTCAGGAATTTCTGTTCCTTCAAAGTCAATTACTGAACCTACTGGTAAACTATCATAATCAGCACCTTTACCGCCTTGAATTTGTTTTCTTTCTTCATCATAATCAATAAAGAGGCTACCTTCTTTTGTAATTATTAAACTTCCATCTTCAACAGGTAGTTCATCTACTTCTTCATTTGTTAATCTTCTTTTAAAGTTCACTTTTGCCACATTAAAAATCCTCCCATTTAAAATCATTTTCTTCATTCCAATTTATATAACTAACAACATTCCATATATTAAAAAAAGAATCAATCGCTGATTCTAACAATTCAATATTTTTGACCCATCTATCAAAATCTTTTTGACTAATTGGTCTTTGAGCTAAACCATAATCATTAATTCCGATTCCATAAAAACCTGTAGTAGTCCACTCTTTGTATTCATATCCAAAAGGCTTATAAAGAATGCTAGCTATGCCATTTATACCTTCTTCTATATGATCTATATATTGCAAATAAGGTATTTCATTATCAATCCATATCTTCTTTTTATATTCTAAAAGCTTATATTCATCTGCTTTAATTTTAATATATTGATAAAATGAATTAGTATTATCTATATTTGTTACCTTACCATAGTCTGCAGGAAATTTATAACGAATATAATTGTAAAGATTATTAGTACTATTATTGAATTTATAATATAAAAATATATAATGTCCTTTATATTTATAACCTATATACTTAGAATCATTATTAGCATTTGGTTTTGCACAAATAAATTTATCATCGTTAATAGTGATAAATTGCTCCTCTACATCACCAATTTCTTCATAACTTTCCCAAGGAAAACTAAAATATAAAACCCTACTATTTAGAATATCACCTATTATGATATTTTTTAGCGATGTCTCAGTAACATTATATTGCTTTCTAAATAAGGCATGTAATTTAACTATTTTATTTTCTATATCATTTAACTTCCTTTTATCTAAAAAATTATTCATAAAAATCCACCTCTGCATTTGGTAAAAGATAACCATTATATACTTCAAAACCTAGTTGCTTTGCTTTATTGATATATTTATTTCCTACCACAATAATAATATTTTCTTTTTTCATCTTCTGCACTTTTAATCACCCATTCCTTCGAAATTACCACTTAATCCACCATCAAATTTTAAACCAATTTTAGTTAAAACAACGTTCTTATTACCAAATTTCGTTTCAACTGTTATAGTATCTCCAGCAGTTAAACTTGGATCTCCTACATAATTGCCTGTGACTTTATACTTTTTATCTCTAGTTAAATAGAAGTCTGCATTAGATTTTAAATTTTCATTTTTTGCATTGAAATAATTTGTATAATCAAGTGATAATATATCTCCTATTTTATTATCATTTTGAAACAAAAAATTTAATACAGAGGGATTGTCAAATATAAATGCTACCAAATGGACTGTAATTATGTCGCCTACATTACCTGTAAATTTTATATACGCAAGCCAGTTGTTATAATCTACCATTTCTGCTTTTCCATTTCCATTATTTGTGTAACTAAAAATTTCCCTATCATCTAGTCTTCCACTGATTCTCTTATTAAAAGTAAACCAAACATACTCTTCATCCGAAGTTAAAGTATAAGTTTGATTAAGTACATCTTCTTTTGTAGTTGATGACTTAGAACTAAAATGATCTATATCTGTTATTTGAACTTTATTAATTACAGTTTTACTCTCATATTTAACATCTTCTATTAATTGTTTTCTTGATATAATATCAACCGGAGTATCATCTATTAAATCTAATATAGCCTCATTACTTCTTGAAATAAAGAATTTCCTTGGATAATCGGCTGTTGCCATAAAAGCAAAATGGGTTTTTAAATAATTTAACAAATTGGTATCTTTTAAATATAAATTATGTCCTGTACCATAACTTTTAAAAATGAAAATATAACCATACATTTTTGACAAATATGTTCCAAGAGTTTTGCCTGTCCAACTTTGGTTATTATTATACAAAAATTGTCCGTCACTTTTAATAGTTAATCCTGATAAAATTCCCATTAATGACTGACCATTTAAAGTAACATTGCTATTATTATCGGAACTCCAATCTTTTAAATAAAAAATCCCCATTGAAACATACTCTATTCCATTTTCTTTTGTTAAAACTCCAACAAAAGGATTTATTATGCAGTTATCAGTTAAATATTTTACTAAACCTGTTGGATTTAAAGGATTAAATAAATTATCATAATTATTTAGATTGATTGTGCAACTATTTATAGGTGTACTTGTAAACAGCAAATCTATTTCCTCATTAACAGAAAATGATACTAAATCTGAACCCTCGTAAACCTGAGATATACCAAAATCTATTTCCGAAATTCTTATCCTTCTATTTGAATGCTCCATCTGCAAGAAATTAAGTGACACTTCTTTTATTCTTACAGGATTTTCAAATATATGTTGATAAACATTCTTATCATTATCAACACTCAAATTTATTTCTTCATCATTTTCGTCAATTATTTTTAAATTAAATTTCTGAGCTATATTATTTTCAAAATAAATAGTTATTCCACTGCTATTAACAAAGTTATCTTTTTTAGTCAATGTTATAGTCCTATTTTCTAGTTCATCAAATACTTCATCACTTATATATCCTGTCCTATCCCCCTTCACATTATAGTTAGGAAGAAGAAAACTACCATCTAATTCTGTATAATTTTCTTCTAAACTAGCATATTTATTATTTTTTCTTATTCCATCAACTATTTCATTTTCTAAACTGTTTCTTAATCTGTTTGGAGCAGTTGATAATGTATATCCGCTACCATCTTGATTATCAAAAATAATTTCTATATAACCCTTAATTTCTCGAGTATCAGACTTTATTGTATTCTTAAAACTTTCACTTACTGTTTCCATATATACCTCCTAATACTCGATAAAGCTCATTTGAACATCAGTTCTTTTTACTAATAAATATGTATTAATATCGGCATATTTTGTTTTCCCATCGAGTGGACCAGCATATACTTTTTTAACAACTCTATTACCATAATTATCAGTAAATTTCAAATAAAAATAATCTTTTTCATATAGTGTTTGTAATAAGGCCATTTGTTCGGCATTTAATTTTGACCAACCTACTACTACCTTTGTAAGATTTCTTCTTTTTATATCTCTATGTAAATAACCTATTGAATCTCTAAATGAATTTTCTAAGTGAGTATAAGTTGGACTGAAATTATCCTTTGATGGTGTGGGTAAATCAAACCATACGTTATTATCATAACTTGCTTCTATAAATGCCCTTCTATCAACTCCTTTTTATTGTGGTAGATTTTTGTTTTCTTCTTCCTTCGTTTTCAAAATCTTCATATGTTACTTGAGCCAATTCCTGACCATTAATATTTAAAATAGTTGGTTGTTTTGCTAGTTCTGATATATTTCTATTTAAATCTATTAACAACTGAATAATTAAATCGTTATTACCTGTTTGATCAGCCACTTGCTTAGCAAAATCATTTACAAACTTACTGTTTTGTAATGGAAGGATAGCTTCTGCTCCTCTTTCCCCTGCAACATAAGATCCCATATTAACACCTTTTCCTGGATTGTTAACAATTCCTCCTTTTGCAAGTTTTGGAAGTGTTGGTATTTTTATATTACTCATCGTCCAATTTTTGCCAGTAACCTTTCCTACTGCAACAATTAAACTCCGTATTGGTGAAATGACAGTATTAAGACTTGTTATCATTTTATTTACAAGCGAAATAATACAATTAGCCAACCCTTTTATTACCAGTTCTAATCCGCCAGCAAAATCACCTTTTGCTATTTTGATTATTCCATCAAAAATTTGTTTTGCACCTGTAAATAGTCCGTCAAATATAGATAGCCAGTCTCTTATAACACCACCTAAAAATTTTCCGAATTCTCCGAGGTTATTTTCTAACCATGTAGCAATATTTAAGAAGAAAGTTTTAATTTCTTCCCAATGAGATACAATAATTCCTAAAATCGCTACAACAGCACCTGCCACTGCTATTGGCCATGCTCCAAATGCAATAGCAACACCTGCAATAGTTAGCCCTATTCCAGTAATTATTTTCCCAAAATTTTCCCAACTAGGATCTTTTAAATATTCAATTATAGATTGAATTGCATAAACAATGCCTGCTATTGCAATACCTATTCCTAATGATTTCAAACCTCCAAGTCCAAGTTTCCAAGCAAGCAATCCTGCAGTTATACCAGCCATTACAGATAATATTATATCTTTATGGTCAACAATCCATTTTAACCAAGCAGGAATAGGCCCATCTAGAGTGGATAAATCAAAGTTAGGTATTTTATTTTCTAAACCTGTAATATTATCATTTTCACTACTTTTGTCAGAATCTAAAATGGTTATTTCATCTATACCACCTATTAAACTTTTTCGAGTTTCCCTAACATTTTTAGCCGTTTTCTTTGAATTATCAGCCATACTTTGAAACTCTTTAGCACCACTAAATAAATTTATTCCAAACCATGCTTGAGCGATATAATTAACATATTGTAATAATTTCACAACAAGATTTAATATAGTCTCTATAAGTGGTTTTAATGCATTTGCTAAAGCATATTGGATATATTGTAAATTGCTTTGTATTTGATCATCATATTGTGATATTGTACTTATAGCATTCCTTACTGCACCATATGCACTTTCTATTGCAAATACCGCTAATGCCCATTTTCCAACTTTTTTTATAGTATTTTCAAGTCCACTATTTATATTTTCAATTTTCTTAGATGTATCTGTAATTCCATTAATACTTATTTTTCCTCCACCAAGTTTTTCAATTTCTTTAGAAGTTTGTTTTATTTCTTTTTTTAATTCATTCGCTCTACCTAAATCCTTACTACTAATAATATTTGCGCCTTTTATATCATTATATTCTTTTAACATTTCTTCCAAATGAGCTGATAGAACCGAAATTTTTTCAGCATTGCTAGAATTTATTGAACTTTGTTTTTGAACTGAATTATTTTGTTTTTCAATAGTTGCCTCTTGATTCTTTAATTCCTGTGAAATAGACTTTTCAACTTTTGATAGTTCCATCTTCTGACTGTATAATTCACCCAATTTGGATTGAAGTTCATTATATTCATTTACCTCTTCATCCGTGAGATTATTTGTTCCTGTAATCTTGACACCGCTTATCTCAATTGGCTTTTTACTTTTTTCATCCAATTCATTAAGTCTTTTTTCAATATGTGATACTTCTTTATCAAAATTATCAGTATCTAATTCCGTTCCAATTACAACTTGTCCATCCCCATTAATCACCTCCGTCTAATAAATCGTAAAATTTATCCTGATTTTGCTTTTCTTCATCAGATATTTCATATTTTTGAATTTTATTTAATGACACTTGTTTTTTTGATTTTAGGATTTTTTCTTTTTCTTTTGGATTTTTTATTTTAGAAACGTCTAATGTCCTTAAATTCCTTACACGATTTAAAATGCAACAATTTCCAAATTCACTATTAGATAAATTGCTTAAGTCATTAAAAAAGTCCCACCAATGAAGATATTCCATGTCGTAAGGATTATATTTGTAATCCTGAATAAAACTACTTCTTATATAATACCTATCCTTTTCTAAGTCCATATCTGATTCTTCAGTAGAGTCTTCTAATTCTTTACCTAAACATAAGTATTTAATAGCCAACTCAATCAATTGTTCCCAATCTTGAGAGTTATTTAATCCTTCATCACCAAATAGTTTATAAATTATGGCTAAAGGTCTTTCTGTATCTCCAATATTATCATCTTCTGCTATTACATTACATTCGATAGCTACTCTAAAATCAGTATTAATTTTATATTTTTTATTGTTAACTTTAACATATTCAGGATTATTCAAGCACATTATCTTCCTTTTGCACTGAATACTTTTTCTTTATCTTTTTTGTTATATCATCTAAAGTAATATCCAATTTTGGAGCTATTTTTTCTTCTATAATTTCATCGATTTCATCTAAAGTAGTCCATCTTAGTTTTCTTCCATTTAACAATTTTTGAACTCCATTTTCGCCTAAAAACATATTATATATTTCTGTTTGTTCTTTGTAAAAATCATTTAATGCTTTTAATTTAGCTTCTTGATTAGAACTCATTAATTTTTTACCTTTATGATCTTCTTTTTTTTCGATAATAAGAAATGTATTTTTTATTTTTCTTCTACTAGCTTTTAATTTTTCTATAATATCTTGATAAATAAAAGGTAATTCAATATCTTCTAAATCAAATTCAAGATAATTTCCTGTTCTTTCTCCTTTATCAGTAACTATTTCTAATCTTAATATATTCTCATTTTTTAATTGAATAGTATTATCTGACATATAATTATTCCTCACTTTCATAAAAAGAGAGAGGATACATTCCTCTCATATATTACTTACTTTTGGTATTAATTGTTGCAGTTTCTGGTGTGAATTTTCTAGTTGATGGGTTAAACGTTCCATATGTTTTTTTACCTATAAAATGAATATCAAAAGGTGCACCAATAGCCTTTACATCTCCACCATATGATTTTAGATCAACGGCTGCACTCTGAATCCAAGCATCAAATTCACCTGTATTTTCTCCTACCTCTTTAAAGGTATTAACCTCCAAAAATGGATATTCAACATCAGAACCATCTCTATCGTATTTAATAATATCATATAACTCATCAGCAAATTTTGATTCCTTTCTCATTTTATATGGATCTACAGACATTGTCCTGTTGCCAGCTGTTACATCAACTTCTGTTTCTCCTAAAACATTTTTAGTTTCTTCTACCTCATTGTTTAATTCTTTGGACAACTCATCATTATCCTTTCCTATTACCTCCCAAATAGATGTAGCATCTCCCTTTTTAGTAGGATCTACAAATATTTGATATTGTTCTCTTTTATACTTTCCCCTTATCTTGCCTCCTATTTTCCATATATAATTTTCATTTGAATTGAATATCTTGCAGTATTAGTTGTAGCATCCGATATTGCTCCATTGTTTAAACATTCTATACTTTCTATGCCTTCTATATCCGGCCATATTTCTTTCTTATTATTTTTTTCTATCAAATCATATAAATCCTCATAAAATTTACTATTGGCCATATTCTGAAGAACATCAGCACCATAATCATTACAACTAATTAATTGAAATTGATATTGTCTTAATGATGAACCATCTACATGTCTTTCCAATATTGGATCAACAGGAATTGGAACTATAGCAAACTCAGTTGGATTTTCTCCCAAAAAATCAACGTTTATTCTACAATTTTTATCAATAATATTAATATCAATTAAATATTGTCTTATCTTTTCAATCCTTATTTACACCCTCTATTCACGTATTCTTGTACTTCCTTTACTACCTCATTACCCTTCGATGTCATCATTCTTTTATCCCAATAAGCTCCTGTTCCTGGAGTGTGAAATTTTAAATCTTTATTAGTTAAAACTTTTTTTTCTCCTTTTCTAGCCCATGCACTCCTCGTTACTGGGTCAACCATTAATTTTCCATAATACAAAAATTGAGGATCACGTCCTTGGTATATACCTTTATCTACTTGTTTATCAACGGACTTATTTAAATGACTGTTAACTCCTCCTGGAACAAAAGAACTCATATATCTAAAACAAGTATCAGTTAAAAATGCATGAGCTGGTCCATTTTTTTGGATGCCTAATCGTGTTTTAATTACACTTGTAGGTTTCATTTTTACACTCATTATTTAGCTCCTAAGTACCAGTGTTTCATACTATCATCATATTTATTGTTATTTATAGCCGTAGTAATATTGTAATAATCAACCTTTAAATCACTTTGTTTAACTATATCATCTTCTATAATGTCTTCTACGATAATATCGCCAATAGAAAATGGTATTTTTTCTAATTCATCATTCTTATCGTATGGTATAAATACTTTGATATCATTAGCTTTGTCATAGCCTTTGTCAACACTTGCACCTTTTCCACCCTGCCACATCACATTTTTTATTGGATATCTATCCCATTCATCTAATCTCGTTTGAGGATTAAATCTTTTATGATACAATGTCATACTTGAATTAGTTGTCACTTTTCATCATCTCCACAATATAGAACAAATATACCACCTACTTTTACTTCGGATAAATACGCCTTAATTATGGCATTTAAAGACTTTTTCTTTTCCTGTGTTACTGGTTTATCATAGCTTACTGAATAGCTACCTACTGTCTCACTAGATTTATTACTAACTTCGTTGTACCTTTTGATTTCGGTAATCAATTCATTAATACAAAGTTTTAACTCTATAGGATACTCTTTTAGTTTTCTAAAACGATTAAATGTTTGCTCATCGATTTCCTTTTCTGCTCGATATTCTAATAAGCTAAAGGACATTTCTGAAAGTTCGCCCTTTAACTCTTTATATTCTTTATAAGTTAAATATTGGTTTTCGAATTTCATAATGTCCTCCCTGCCTATTCATTTTCTTCTGATTCATCTTTTTTTGATTTAGATTTTGTTTTTTTAAAATCATCTTTTAGTTTATCAATCTCATCAGTTAATTTGTCTATTGTTTCATTTAAAGATTTATTTTCTGCTTTAACTGTTTCTAGTTCAGTACTTGAGTTAGTTAATTGTTCTTTCGTTGATTCCAATTCTGCTTTAACTGTTTCTAGTTCAAGATTGTCCTCGACAATTTCTGATTTGTCACATGGAATATATCCTTGGACCTTATAAATTGTATTATAGCTTTTCTCTGTTGCGTAAATAACAGAATTTCCCTTTTTATATTTATTCATAATTATCCCTCCTACTTTGTGCCTTCACTTTCTTCACCTTCAGTTGTAGAACCACTTGGAACAATTGCACAGAAAGCTTCATCTTTAACTGGTAAATACCCAAGTCTCATAGTTGCCTTAATTGCAATCATATCTTGTTCAGCTAGTGATAATGGTTTACCATCCTCATCTAAAGTATCTTGAAGTGTTGCTTCTGTTAATACTTCATAAGAAATCCCACTTCTAATACCAATAAGAGAATACTTTTTAAAATCTCCACCGATAATTTCTGCTTTTGTTTTATCCCAAGCTCCCTTTTGTGCAAATTCAATAGGTTCATTATAAAATTCTCCACCATTTACACCTTCAACATACAATTGGTTTCCGTTCGCATCTCTTAATTTTCTTAAAGAGTTTTTAACACCTTTTCTAGCTACGAATGAAGTAACATCGAAATCTTCTTCTTCAACTAATGCCATAGCATCAGATACATCTAGATCAATTTTTCCTTCACCATTAGTTCCAAGAACAACAACGTTACCTGCAGATGTAGCAACGCTTAGTACATTTTTTTCAAATGGGGAATCTTCACCAAATAAACCAGCTAAATCAAACGTTTTATAAAACGCTTCTGAAATGCCCTCTTTCAATTCATTAAATACTTCGATTGTTGAATCTTCTAATTTTTCTTTAGTTACTGGGATAATTACAGCTAATTTTTTAGCTTTCATTTTTGGGTGAATCCATGTAGCTTTTGAAGTATGAATTCTCTTGCTTTCCCCAACCCAGTAAGCTCCTGGTCCATCGGTTAAAACATTAAATGTTTTTTCATCACTTTTCATAGACTCAACATGTGATAATTTCATTAGCACAGAACCTTGTGCTACTCCTTTGATAATATCTTTTGCTTGTTCTGTAGGAACAAACCCTTTTAATTCATCTTTTAAATACCTTTTTAAACATCTCCTATTCTTATTTTTTTATTTCCTTTGATTTTCTTGAATAATTGAAACAAAACCGTCAGCTCCTTCATCTGAAATCTTACCATCTTCTCCTAACGGTGGCATATCTGTTGGTTTATTTGGGTTTTCAAATATTCCATCTTTGTCTTTTGTAAGACTTTCGAAGATTTCTTTTATACCTTTTCCTTTATTTTCTGCTTTTGTTAATTCTGTTTTAATATCAGCGATCAGTCCGTTTTTAACATAGTCACTTGTAAACTTTTTATCTCCAAATACAGAAATAATGTTATCGGTTAAAATTTTATCTTCTGTTTTTGCCTTTTCATCAGCTTCTTGTTGTTTGATTTTCTGCTCTAATGTTTCAAATTTAGACTTCCAATCATCGTTTTGTTTTGAACTTTCTTTAAGATTTTTGATTTCAGATTCATAAGTATTTATCTTATTCGATAAAGCATCTTTTTCCTCTTTTAATCCTTGAACATTTTTACCATATTCAGCCATAATGGTGTCTACTGTTTCTTTGTCCAAACCCAATCCTTTTAAAAATTCACGCATATATTCTTCCTCCTTACATTTTTTTACGTGGTCTAGTCCACGTGTGAATTAAAATATTTGTTAGTCCTATCGTTGCTATACCACACGAAAAAAGCACATATTTCTATGTACTTAGTGCATTTATAAGCACTATAAAAGAAACTTCTTTTTGTTCCCTATGGTAGTGACTATAAATTATTTATTTTCTTCTCCTAACAGTTTTGCACACTCTTTAATGATGTCTACTGGATTATTATTTGTTCTTACAAATTGCATTAATTTTTGTTGACTTCCACGATTTAATATAGGAAAAACTCTATAAAATTCATATGGTTTATTCCAGTATTTATGCTCTTTTTTTTTATCTTCAAATTCAGCTCTGGACATACATAAATTATTATCTTCTTTGTTAAGCCAATATCCAAGTTTAATTTCGTTTTCTTTTTTCATCTACAACCTCCAAAATAATATTGTTTTCGGATTTTTCAATAACTTTATATGATAAATTTCTTGATAATAACAGTTCAGCTTCAAATTCATAAGGATTGTTCCCTCCGATATATATACTTTTAGTACCTTTAGGAACTCTTATTTCAGCAATTATAGGATTTTCATGATAATCACTCACGTTATCCGCTATATTCTTGTTTAATGAAGTACTATAAAACATCTTTTCTGAAAAAGTGTCTCCAACGTTGTAGTTTTTGTAAAATTGTTTGTCAGTTTTTCTGTATGTTATTACATCTTCTTTTAATTTATACTTTGTCATCACATTATCTATTTGTTTTATAAAATCATTTGTACTTTCATAACCATCAAATTTATTATTTAAATAATCATTAACTTCACTATAGCCATCCTCACAATAATATTGTATAGCTTCTTTCTCGTCAGAAGTAAGCTTATTATAACACTCATCACTAGATTTTTGTAGGTTTTCTATTTCACTTTCGTTTAATTTTTTATAGCCCTTGTTTTTATTATTAATAAATTTACCACTTTCTTTCATAGCAGTTGCTAAATCTTGACCATCTTTAATGAATATTCTCTTGCCCCCTACAGTCCTCCATGCACCACCTATATCGTTCCTATTATCACTTCACTTTCTTATATCCTTCTACTCGTAATCTATCAATCTTAGAAGGTAAACCACTAATATCAGATAGTTCTTTATACTTTTGTGTAAGCTGTCTTATCTTTTCTTGACAGTGATATATCTCCTCAGTATCATTTATTACTTTAGCTCCTATTTGTTTATCTTTATACTGCCTTATTTTTGTTTCTATTTGTCTTTGTAGTTGTGTGCCTTCGTACATAGTATAATGCTTACCTTCATATTCAAACCCTTCTTCATTAACCTTTTTATCAGCCTCTAACTGTTCTTTTGAATATAAGGGATTAGATATACCTAAAACAACAGAATAAACGAAATGATAACAATTTAGTTCTCCTACATGTCTTTTTAGAGAGTTATTAACAGTATTGTAATCTTGATAATTGATGCCTTTAATCATCACTTTCCCATTAAGACTAAACTGTTTTCCATCTATCGTATCAATATGATCAGGAGCTGAATTCTTATGATGAGACACTTCTACACCATCTGCTCCAAATTCTTTTCCAAATGATTCCTGCAATTCTCTATTTAATCTTCTTATACCGTCCATAATATTCATTCTTACAGATGAATCTGCTCTTCTAGAATAGCCGGTAGCATAATCTACAGTTTTTAGACCATTTGAAGTGATTTCTCTCATTGCCTTTTGCATTGCTGTTTGGTAAGAACTTCTACCCTGAACAACACTTAAAATAGCCTCATCAGTTACTTTTTGGTAGATATTTGATATAGAAGTAAACTCTTTTATTCCTTCTGAATTATATCTCATATATGCAAAAGTCTTGCTCATATTTATATATTCATTAGCAGTAGCCTTTGCAATTGACTTAACCTGTTCCTGTAATGCTTTATTTTGATCATATGGAATAAAATTAACTTTCTTATACTCGTAAAATTGTTTAGTATAATTTTGGTTTAATTTTGCTACTTCCTCAAACATTTCATAGATATCTTCTACATTCTTATCAGTTATTTCAGCTATCTTACTCATTATTTCATTTATGTTATTACCGTATTTAATCGATTGTAACACCTCCGCTACTTGACTGGGTGTCACTGTACCAATATCTACTATTTGTTTTCCCAGCTTATTAATCATAAATAGATTTAATTCTTCTATTCTGTTAACAAGCCTCTCTGATATTTTTTCTAATACTTCTTCGCTTATCCTTTATCTTCCTCCAAATATTTTACAAACATCTACATACGATATTTCTCTATTTAGACTAAAGTTAATAAAACTAATAATTGGGTTACATATAATGCAAACTACAAAATGAACTAATAATAATATTAAAGTAACAATTAAAATAAATAACATTTTAAGGGAAACCATTACTATATTTAATACTTTGGCTGTCATTATTTACCTTTACATTTCTATCAATTCCATTTTTAGTTTTGGCTTTGACTTATTAATTCTTAAATCTCCAAGCACACTCCTGTAACTATCACAAATATATTCTGCTGTTATATCAGAAATATAAAATTCTCTTTCCTGTCCTCGTATATTCAACTTAACTTTGTAATCTTCTATATATCCACGTTTATCGCAATTATATTCAGTTCCACAATAACTACATTTTGTTATTCCTTCACTATTATGAAGTGGAGCACCACAATTAATACAGTTAGTTTTCATATTTCTTTACCTCCAACACATATTTTTATATCTTTCTTTGCAATGTTACTTAAACCACAAAATTGATACATTTGTAAAAATAAACTTTTCTTCACTTGCTTTTTCTTAATCCTTCTTTTTCTAGTTCTATTGTATATTGCTATATATTTCTTATTTAAAGGTTCAATTAATTCTTTATTCCTCATAGGAAATTCTACTATTGGTGAAAAAGTGTCTATAATTCCACCATTTGCTAGCCTAGGTATATTCATCTTATTAACCTCCTAATAAGTCTTGTGTACTTGGAGTTTGTTCTTTTATTTCATCAATAACAACTTGTGCTTCTTCTAGTGTTTCATTAGGTTTGATAAACTGCCTCAATTCTGATTTTTTTATCACTCCTCTTGATTCTCCTTGTAAAAACTGATTGAATTCCTGTTGTGTATCTTCTAATAGCGAATAAGACCAATCTATCTTTAATTCATAATCTCCTTGAGGAGTTAGCTTGTAATAGTTTGCTAGTACATTGCACGCATACAAAAAATCCTCTAAACCTTCTTCTAACTCTGTTCTTATATCATCACATAAATCAAAGGTATCTTTCATTATCTTTCTTATTTCAGTTGCTGTTGCATTTTTGGTTTCTGCTTTAGTAAGAATACCCTCACTTGTTCCTATTTGTTTTTCTAACATAGAACATTCATTCATTAATTTGTTGAACAAAGGAGTATCTCTAAAATCAGGATCAAACACTTCCCAAAAATTATCATCACCAGCATTTATTTTTTTATAGAGTCCGTTCTTTGGTAATGCTCCTTCGCCTTTGAACATAGTTATATCAGCACCAACAAAAGCTTCTTTTAATTCATATTCTCTATCTATTTGTTGTAGAGTTTTTCTTATTTTAAAAATTTGTTTTTCACAACCATACGTTATAGGTACACCATAATCATCATTTTCTTTTCGATTATCGATAGGAGATTTAATAAACATAAACGGCATTCTTTCGACATTCGTGATTGATATATCTTTTATATTTATCCATTCTGGAATTGTTTCCATAGAGATAGAATTACTTTCAACTGTCGCCCTATATTTAATATATAAATTTCCATTTTCTAATGTATAATCCGCCCATCTGTAATAATTTTTTTGATCTCTAATTATATGTTCTGCTAATATAGTACAATCGACAATATCATCACCTATTTTTTTATTGATAAGTAATCTACTTTGATTGATAATATTAAAATATAATCTATCACTAGCAACATATGGTACAACTAAAACACCACCTGTTCCTAAACTTCGAGACACTACTTTTTTTAATTTCTTCTTTAAATTCTTTAATACTTTTTGTAACACTTCATCTCTCTTATTATTAATCACTATATTTATACTACTATCACTTACAACATAATTAGCTAGTTTATTTGAGAATATAGCAGTGAAATTAATATCTTTAGTATCTTCATAGTTATGAGCGTATCTTTTATTTTCTTCTAAATTTTTATCATCTATAGCCTGCTTTTTTTCAAATAAGGCAAGTATTTTATTCCAAAAGTTTATTATCCTATTATCACTCTCCCTTTCTTCGCCAAACAGGATTTAACGCATACCTGACACTGTCTATACAATGATTATCTTTATCTACATAACCACTTATATAGTTGCCATCTTTATCCTGTGGATGTTCATAAGTTGTAAATTCTTCTGCAGTCTTCGGACATCTTTTTGGATCTATTACTATTTTTGCTAATCTTGCTAACCATTTCATTGAATAATCCACTGTTCCAGGTCCTTTCTTTGCTCCCCTCATAAGAGAACCATAACTTTGAAAATCTCCTATTGACTTCATATCTTCACTATCAGCAGTAATTAAATCGTTGTTATCTACTTTTTTCTCTTCCTGTAAATAATTCCAAACTTCAGCATTACTCATTTTATTAACTACAAATTCATCAAAAATGTAAAGTGTTAATTTATTAGGTTGATAACACATTTTTGTCCATGCCAAAGGGTCAGGATACCAGCCAAAGTCCATACCTTGATATGTGTAATCAAAATTTTCTATTTCTTCATTAGCAATTTCTCTCAATTCTACGTTTTCAAATACATTGCCACCATCTCCTGTTTCTTCACCTAAATATTCATTAGCATATACGATTGGATTATTCTGCTTTAATAACTCTGCATCATCAAAGAATGGCTTTCCTAACCAGTCAACTGGAACATCTAAATATGTACTTCTGTGTACTAGCCTTTTAGGATTAGGTAATCTCTTTTCTACATTAACAAAGTGTCGTTTAGATTTAGGTGTATTATATATTCTAAATGTAATAAATTCATTACCGCCACGTTTTACTGATTGATCTATCTTACGGACTTCATTCATTCCATTCATTTGGTCAAACTCTTCGTATATTATTAATGCTATGTACATTCCTTTTGGAGGTTTGATAGATTTAATTTTACCAGGATCATCTGCCCCTCTAAAATAAATCATTTGACCAGTATTTTTATTTTTCATTTCCAAAGGACTTGTAGTTTTCTTCCAATTTTCATTAATAAAAGGAAATGTTTCACTAAGTTTATCCATTCCCCATTCCAATTGACTATAAACACTATCTTTCAATGTATTAGCAACTTTACGAATACATATAGCACACCAGTTAGGATGATTTTCTAATTCTTCTGGAACTATTTCGCTCCAAAACGATGACTTAATAGAACCACGTCCACCTTCTAACCAATAATCATCATGCTTTCTTTCTTTAATATCCCTATATAAATCAACAAATCCTTTACCTATATCTTTAGCAGGCAAATAAACTAATGGCTTATTCTTTTCAAGATTAACTTTTTGCATTTCTGCAAACTTTAATTCTTTATCAATCAAAATTCCATATGCACTAGCTAAATCTTTAACACTCGTAAATTGATCAACTTTCTCTGCTTTATCATCTATGGCATCAACTAATTTAGAAATTACATTCAGTCTTTTCTCATTGGTTTTTGATATCATATCAAGCATCGTTTTAGTATTTTCTTCTTTTTTTTGCTCGATTTTTTCTTTAACCTCTTTGTTATTATCACTTTTGCATAAAGTTCTAACGGTATACTCACTTACATTATTCATTCTTGCAGTTTCAGAATAATTATTGTTATCTACATAGTCAGCTATTATCTTCTTTTTTTGCTTATCAGTTAATTTTGTTCTTGATGTTTTCTTATTAACTACTTTAGACATATTAACCAACTCACTAACTTTCTTTTGTTGCTAAAATGATGCTGTTCATTTGAAGCTTCCTCATCATCTTCTTTTACTTTTAAATTCACAGTATAATTTTTAAATACTTTTCCTTCTCTTGGTTTATATACTTCTACAAGTGATATATCATATCTCTCAGATAAATTTATCAATAGCATATTTATATACTTATTTAAATTCCTAATATACCACCTCCTATGTTTCATTTGGTTGCAGGGGTAGGATTTGAACCTACGACCTTCAGCTAAGGAGACTGACAAGCTACCAGACTGCTCCACCCTGCGATATATATTTTCTAAAATCTGTTATACTACTGATAAAATTATCGTTATTCCCTTATGTTAATTCCATTTTCACACTTCCCTTCATATTTTGTTGCACAAAAAAAGAGAAAAACCATTATTTTGGTTCCTCAAACATTTTCACAATACTAATATAACATATCTAAAACGGACAAAACGGACAAACTTTATTTTTGATACGAATTAATTTAAAAAATACCAATTAAAGTTCATTATATCCTTTCTATCATAGGTAATAACCCATTATCTTTTAATAATTCGTATAGAAACAACCTACCTTTTTGTGTCCATTTTGTATTCATTTTTACAAACTCGCTACCATCTTTATGATTTAGATCTATAGTTTCACTATGTGTATAACCCTTATCTTGATACTTAGCATATAATAGCCATTGACCACTTAAATTATATTGAACTCCTAATTCATGAAGCTTTTTATTCATAGTTTTAGCACCCATGCCATAATCTTTTGCTATTGCTGTTATTGTAACCAAATTTTTACTTTGCAAAATTTTATCTGTATAATCTGCTTTTGGTTTTAATTCGTTTATGACTTGTTCCTTTTGTGAATTTTCTAATTGTAATTTTTCCATATTTATAGATAATTGATTTATTTTGATATCTGCCATTTTTAAAGCTCTAGCCATGATTTTATCTGGACTATTAAAATCTCTTTCAACCTGTATAAAATATTGTCTTACTTGTTTACCTTTTTCATTTCTTTGTATCATCGCTATTTCTTTAGCCATATCTAATTTAATTGCGTGATTGATTACTTCTGTATATGGATTTTTAGGATTATTGGTTAGACATTTTTGACTAACCAATAATCCTAAAAATCCATATTCGCACATTCTTTCAAACCATTTTGTATATTGAGTTTTTACTCCTAAAACTTCGTGTAATTCTCTTCCTCCAACTATTGGTTCTTGATTTTCGTTTAATTCTACTTTTAATATTTCTAATTTATTTTCCATTTATTAATCCCTTTCTTTATATCTACATATTTTAAATTTAACCGTTGGTTTTAACCCTGTTTTCTTTATAAAATCCTTCTGTATTGATTTTCTAACAGCTTTCATAAGCAATTTAATCCTCTTACAATCTCGTTTTGCATTTATGATTATCATATATCCCTTTAATTCCTCAAAATAATCAAATAACGGCTTATCATTCCATATAGGAACTGGTACAATTGGTATTTCTACTATCATGCAATCACCACCAATATCGAAATGATCATTGATATAATAATTATTCTAATTAAAAAATTGTAATATACTATTAGTTCTTTTTCCTCTTCATCAAAGAAATAATTTATAATTTTATTCATAATAAAAACCTTCTTTCACATAAATTCTTGATTTGAACTTACTTGAAAAAAGGTTATTTATACTGTCCACTATAGTGGACAAATCATATATTTTCTGTTACAATATAACAGAATTACTTATTCAAGTAGTTCACATCGTAGATAGATATGTGTCATTATGTTCGCCAAAACTGAAAGCACATCATCTATCTTTTTTTATTTGTCTTTTTCTATCAAATAACGTAAATACTCTGCAATATTCATGTTGTTTTTTTTCGCTTTATCTTGTAGTATTTTATGTTCATTTTCATCAAGTCTTAAAGTTAGACGAATATTTTTAGGGATTCCACTTTGATATGGTCTTCCTTTTTTATTTTCTTTCATCACATCTCCTCTCTATTATGTTCGCCTGTATTTAATATAATATAGACGAACATAATATGTCAATATATTTTTTTATTTTTATGAGATGCGCCTTAATTTGACGTAAAAGTTTTTATTATAAATTTTCAAAGATCTATTCAATAATCTATCAACAAACATTATTCAAGTACCTATCATGTTCTTTTCTAATACCCTCCGCTGTAACATAGTTACTTTTTCTATTCTTATTCATTTCTATAGCTATTCTTATATATGAATAACCATTAATATATTTGTTTTCAAAAATTTGTCTTAGTCTACTTGTAGGTAGCCTATCAATAAATTCCTCAACTTTGATTTGTTGTTCTAACAACCTATCATATCTTTGTTGTAATAAAACTTTATAATAGTTTAATGTTTTTGTTTTCTTTATATCAGCATGATCGATTTTAATGTTGTGTTTTTGAAAAGGTGATTTTAAAGAAGAAGTTTCTACTATACTATATTTATTTACACTTATTTCTAATTTTTGTATTTTTTCTTCCAAATCTTTTATTTCTTTTTGCATATCAACATAATCTAATAAATATTCTTTTAAGTCCATTAACTCCCCTTTCTCCGAATCCCCCTGCTTTATTAAAATTATCTCAACCAAAACCTATCTTTGATATTATCACTGTCTTCTATTAGTATAAAATCTTGTCGTTTTAAATCTTCTAAATATCTTAAATGATTTGATTTTATCTTTTTATTCTTGTTAACGAATATTGTTCTATCTAATACTAATATTTCTATCACAATATTAGAATTACCTTGCTTTATGGTCTTTTTATAAGTTGGATATATCAAATTTGCTTCATATTTATAACCAAATCGTTCTAAATCTCCTAAATAAACATGTTTTTTTATTTTCATAGAAACACCTCTAATATTAGTGTTTCCATTTGTTTTATTATTTATTTTCTTTTTTTTATCCTATTTACTTCTCTTACTAATTCATTAATTTTGTAATAAAACGACCACATATTTCTTCCAATTAATGTATTCCCTACATATTGATACAGTTCTGCTTCCTCTATATCCTTATCTTCTTCTATTATTTCTACTTCATAATTAAGCATTCTCATAAAATCTATTTTATAATTAAATTTTATTCTGTCGTCTGTTATACACCAAATAGTTCCTGGATAACTATTGTCATATTCACAAATAAATGGATTTTTATCACTACTACTATAAACTTTAAATCTTGTTTTATCTGCAAGTTTATCATTTGCTATATTTACTAATATATCTATTATTTTCATTTACTTACCTCCCTTAATTTTATATATCTTTTCTATAACTTGTCCTATTTCATATTTTTTTAAATTCTTCTTTTGTAACATTAAACGTACAACTTTGATTTAACTCAATTTGCCATTTTTCAGAATGATGATGTGGTATCATTACTTTTCCAGTATGAGTATAGCTAGTATAAGCTTTTCTATAATATTTTCCTGTTACTTTACCACTTGAACAGTCTATATTTGAACAACCAGTAACTACAAATATAGCTACTATAATTAATACTAATAATTTCTTCATCTATTTAACCTCCACAACTTCATTGATATTCTGATACTCTGAAAAGTAACTTAATCTATAACCAGTTACAGTTAATTTGTACTTCTTACCCTTCTTTAGTTTTGCGTATATATCAGAACTGTTAAATTTACCTTTGTAAAGTAAATCTGTTATCTTATATACTTTTTCATCGCAACTTACTAAATATATGTCTTTCTCATCACTTCTTTTAATCCATTTATCGTCTACTGTACATGTTACTTGTTGTTCATTCATATATTTGCACATACACCTTGTTGTACCAAATAATATAATTATTAATGCTATTATTATTGTTATAATTGTTGTTACTTTTTTATTTTTCATTTTTTACACCTCTAAAAATAAAATTTAAATCTTTCAAACTAATATACTTTGTTTTGAAAAATTTATATTTTTTTCCTTTCTTTTTTTTCTTGAATAAGCTATGAATATCTGCTTTAATATCACCTCTAAACTTAACTAAATTATTATCTTTAGTTCTAATCTCTAAAATATATTCATCATTTTCCTTTATTTCTGATAGTTGTTTTAATTTCTGCATAAAATCTTCGGATATATTACAAGAGAAAGATAAATCATTTTCCATTTATTCATCTACTCCTTTATTTAAAATATCTAAAACATCTACACATATTGCATAAGCACTTCCGTTGCTAGTCATTTCATCAGCAAAATCTCCTAATCGTTTTCTAGCTCTTTCAATTACTTTGTTTTTCTGCACTAGCTTTTCTTTGAGTTCTTTGTTTTCTAATTTCAAATCACTATTCTCGTATAAAACCTCTTTATAAGGTCTTTCTACCACTTTTGGAAACGACCTATTCATTCTACATAAAAGACTATTATATTCGCACTTTCTAGAACATTTATCAACATAATCACAATACTTACAATTATAATTCATATTCCAATCACTCCTTATATTTTTCCTTTAAATAATATCTTGATTCTTTCTTTAAATGTAAAACTGTTACTGTGATATGGTATTTGTTCAAGTTTTGGAGGAATATAAATATCTTCGTGTATAGCTATGTCGTTCATTTTAAAATAATATTTTTCTTTTCCTTGTTCAAATATAGTTTCTTCTATTATCAAAAAAGCCTTTTTTATTTTTTGTTCTTCTAATAATCTTTCATATAAATTATGGAGAATTATATCTAGTGCTTCTTTCCTAAAAGGACTTACACTTCCTAACTTCATATCCTAATCACTCACTTTCTTCATCTAATGGATCAATCTGTTCTAACTGAACATAATTACAAAAACATTCTTGACTACAAAATATATTTTCATCTTCTGTATCAAAATATTTAACTTGCAAAAAATTATCTTGACATACAAAATAGGAATCTATTTCAGCATTTATTTCTGCATTACAATAACTACATTCTTTTATCATTAATATCCTCTACTTTCTCTACTAAATCAGCTTTTATTAAGTCATATAACATATCTAAAGCAATATTATCTAAAAAACTTTCATTTATAATAATTTCTCTATTTTTTTTACTTATGTATATCGTAGTTGAAGTATATTTACTAATATAAGTTATATCTTTAACTTTATTTGATATAAAATTTCCATTAACATCATAAATGCTATAATAAGTAATATTAAACCCATACTTCTCTAATTCTTTTAAATTTACATTATTTTCAATCTTTAACATCTGTTACCTCCTCCACACTTAATATTTTTAGTACATAATATAATTTGCCTGGTTCTGCTCCCCATTCAGGTTTACCATGTCCTTTTGTTATTTTTACTTTACATTTAATAGATTGACTATTCTTTGAATATCCATTTCTAAAGATCACATTTATAACTCTATTATGACTTTTACCTATAACAGGTTCGCCATTCATATGAAAACCTATTAATTTATCTTTCTCAAATCTACTATCATAATAAGGTTTTATTTCTCGATATTCTTCTTTCTTCTCTCCAGAAATGATCATATCGAACCATTTCTTTTTAATTGGTAGTGTTAACATATTAACTCTCCTCTTTAATGAAATATCTTAATTTATCATAACAATGTTTATTATGAACTATATCTGTTTTACTTGCTGTTTCTTCTTTTGAATTATCAGTCAATGGATTATAAACTATATATGCTCTTCCAGTTTCAAATTTTATTACTTTTTCTTTTTTTATCTCTTTATAATATTTTTTTAAATGTTTTAATTGTTCAGTCATTATCTATTTCACCTCACTTTTTCTCTTCTCAAAGTAACTTATATCCATACAAAGATAATGAAAAA
This sequence comes from uncultured Clostridia bacterium, assembly GCA_947643225.1. Classification (GTDB taxonomy): domain Bacteria; phylum Bacillota_I; class Bacilli_A; order RF39; family UBA660; genus UBA2730. Next base: position 13,072 of record CANRVH010000007.1, on the reverse strand, counting down.
AATATAGCTATCGCTTCTTCTGATGTTTTTATTGTTTTTAAAGACTCTTCTTTTATTTCCATCACTTATCACTTCCTTTTAGTTCTTTTATTTTATTTAATACTCTCCAGTATGCAGTTATACTTACAATATCGATAAAAGTTTTTTTATTTTCTTCTTTTAACCACTTTTCTAACTCATCGAGTATATTCTTGTAATATCTTTTTTCTTTCTTTTCGATTTGGAATTGATTATGCACTATATTTGTATATGTATCTCTTCGATGCAATTCTTGAATTTCTTCTTTTAACTGTTTGTTTTTTTTATCTATATCAATTAAATAGTTAGCTAATTCTTTACATTGATTCTTTGAAAAGATTATTTTATCTTTAGTTTTTCCAATAATAATTAAATCTTCTAATTCTTCACTCATGCTTACCACTTTCTATTATCATATCTTCTAAATGCTTTATTAGATTTTCTTTTCCTTCTCTTAACTGCTGACATTCTAATATCATTTCTTGATATTTTTCTTTCCATATCTTTGTTTCTCTTTTTTCTTCTTTCATCTATTGAAATCGTTTTATTCACTACTTCATAGTTCATTTATATAACCTCTCTTTATACTTTAAACAGGACTTGTCCCCATAAAAATCTTTTAAAGGTAAGTTGTAACATCTTTCTTGATTTATTTTATCTACTATAACCATGTTTAATTTATCAATAATTATCATAAATAGACCTACTATTATCATTGTTAAACCTATTATTGATAAAATATGTTCTATTTTTAATACTTTACCCACTTTGATCCTCCCTATAATTTCTATAAAATATACTTGTAAACGGTTCATCAAAACCGAATATTTTTTCATAATATAATTGACCTATTATTTTTAAAAGTTTCATATAAATAGGGTTAAAGTGTACACTATCTTTGCTCAAACTATGATGTCTTGTGCATAGATATACTTTTAATCCATATTTTTCACTATTATTTCTATTTCTACCGTTAAAAACATGGTGTTCATGTAGATTACTTTTTGTACTACAAAAATAACACTCTTTTTTTTCTTGTATTATTGATTTTATTTTTATCACCTCTATTCATTAATAAAACTATTTTTATATTCTTCCTTGCCCTGTCTCCAAACTACCCTACAAAATTCATGTGCTTTAGAAGCTATTCTGTACTTTTCGTAAGCATAATCTCTAAATGCTGTTCTAGATACTTCTAAACCTACACAATACTTACTTGCATTTAATTGTATTTCAGACCATCTATTAGCTAATTGCATAAATACCATAGATAGAGAATATGCTGTATCTATATCTTCTGGTGTTAAATCATAATAATCTTCTAAAGCCTCTTGAAATTGTTTTATGTCCTTTTCTAGTTCTTCTTTCATTACACTTACTCTGCCTCTTGCTCCTTTTGTTTTTCTTTTGCTAACTTTACTTCATATTCTGCTTTCATCTTTTCACTAAACAATTTTATAAATTCGTTCTTCGTAATATCGTTAAAACCATTTAAATTAATTGATTTATCAATCCACTCTTCAAAATTGTAATATTTACTACTGCCCCAGTCTTGCATAGAACGGTAAGGTTCAAAACCTTCTTCAAATAAATGTTTTAAACCTATATCATAAAGTTTACGTTCTATAGTATTCATAATATAGATAGTATCGTCCTTCTCATCTTTTTTGGTTATGTTTTCAAAATATTGTTTTTGTTTTTGAAATTCATTCTTTAAATTCATATTTTCATCAAACAAGTTATTTATTTGTGTAATTATACTATTTCTATCCATTATTAACTTTCCTCTTTTCTTTCTCTATTTTTGTGTTCGTGCATCCATTCATAAACTGAATTAAATCCCATATTTTCAAGTAACCATTCTGTAGCTTGTTCTTTGCTTAAATGGGTTCTTTTGACCCTTGATTCATAGTAATCGTTGTAAGCTCTACTATGTAGCTCGTTTTCATCTTCGTAATTACCTTCTATGAAGTAGTAATCGTAGTTTTTTGCTATAATACCTTCTAAAGTATAAGTGTCAGTAGCATAAATAACTTTATAATCATTAATAAATATTCTATAACCGCATTGTGGCACATCATGATATAATCCAAAAGCCTCAACTGCTAAATTTTCATTATAACTATAGCCAGTTTCAAAATCATAAACATCTATGTTTCTTCTACCTACTCCACAATCAATTAAATATTGTACTAACCATTCACAACATCCAAATCTTAAAGTTGGTCTTTCTTGTGCTATTTTTCTAATTGTTGATTTATTAAAATGATCCTGATGTATATGTGTCAACAACACTAACTTTAAATCTTTGATATATGGCTTTATTTTTTTGAAAGAAATACCGCAATCTATTAAAATCGTATTTTCTATAACTGTGGCATTTCCGTCTGAACCTGTATTTATAATCTTATATGTCATTTATATTCACTTGCTTTATTTCTTTTTCTTCTTGTATCTGTGCCTCTGGAATATCTTCTTGCTCGTCAATTATAGTTTCTGTTGGATCAAATGAATTATCTACATAATTAGGAGTTCCATCTTCATTTATTACAGCCATATCTTTTTCGACTGCATTTTGCATTTCTATACTCATAATTCCCCATTTTGAAATTAATTGTCTTAGCATTGTTTTAAATGCCATTCCGTCAAAATCTTTAGACCAAAAGGTATAACTTGTACCTTCTCTTAAATCTTTTCTGTAACCTTGAGAATATTTTTTTGCATGTTCCGACATTTTATTTTTAGACCAATATAATGTTTTCTTAAAACCATTTGTATATTCAAACATCGCATAATACCCAACTGTTTTTGCTTTTTCTCTTTCTTCTCCATTTTCTATTAAATTTACTTCTATCTCTTCATCAAGAGGATTGTATTTTATCAATTCGTTTTCTTTTATGTCTAAAACATTTATTTTTTTGTAATATCCACTTCTAATTGCTAACTGTAAATATCCTTTATATCCTAATTGGAATTGTGCAACTTTTCCTTTTTCTTTGTCTTTAAAAGGAACTAAATAGTAGTGTCCTAATTGTGGACTTGGGCTAAGATTTAAGCTTTCACCAAGCAATGCACCTGAATAAATACTATCGTTTGTACATTCTGCTAATGAACTATTATTATTTACTGCCGAAACAATAGCAGTTATAAATCGTTGTCCTCTCCCACTTCCTATCGTTTTTGTTATTCTGTTTTGTATTGCTCCTTGATTTATAAAACTTGCAAATGGTATTGCATTTAACTTGTTTTTTGCTTGTTGTTGTGCTTTTATTAATTCCTGTTTATTATTCATAATCATATCCCCCATTTTCTAAAAATTGTTTTAGTGATTTTAATTTTTCTCTTGTTCCACGAACTTTAAAAGTTAATTCTAACATTTCTTCTACCTTTTCAACTTTTGGAGCTTTTAAACACTCATCTATTTTGTTTAACATAGTTTCATCAGTAAGTTCTTGTTCTTTCTTTGATTCCTTTTCTTGCTTAACTCTTTCTAGTTCAACATGACGATTATTAACATCTGTAATCGCTTTTGATACATTCAAATCTTTTTTGTATTCAATCATCATTTCATCTACATATTGTTGACTGTTAATTAATTTGATATCATCTACTACTTTGTCTATAAATGATATTGCCTGTTCTTTTAATGATTTCATACTGACTGATAAAGTAATATTTATATTTGCTTGTTCATAAGTAACAAAATCAATATTCATGCTCTCTGCATATTCATTAAAGAAATTCTTTACTTCCTCTTTCTTTTGATTTTTTAATTCGTCTTCTACTGCATCGATTTTTTCTTTTAATACCTTGTCTGCTTCTTTAAATTTGTCTGATATGTATTTTTTATAAACCTCTTCAAAATCATCATAAGGTTTCGTAACCTTTTCTTTTACATCTTTTCTTTGACTTTCTAGCTCTTTGAATTGTTTAGTCATCTCTGCTCGAGCATTTTTTACATCTTTTACTGTATCTTCTGTACAAGCTAGACTATTAGCTAACTCAACCTTCTTATCTATTTGCTCACTTATCTTTTTTAAATTTTCTTCAATTATTGGTAATTGTTTAACTACAATCAGTTCTTCTTTACTCATCTTTCTTACTCTCCTTTTTTTTATGGTTAAATTCTGACTCCTGTATCGCTTTTCTTAACTTTGCTATTTCTATCTCATGACATCTAATTATCTCTGCTTTTTGTTTTATATTTTCTTTTTGCAATGAAATAATTTCATTATTTTGTTTCTCTATTATTTCTTTTGCTCTAACTATTTCTTCTAAAGTTGAAATATATTCAAGCTGTTCTGTATTCTTTTTTTGTCTATATTTTTCATACATTTTAAACACTAGCTAACTCTCCTTTTAAGTCGTTTAATAATAGTTTTATATCCTCTACTTTTACATCACGTTTTTCTTCTTCTGCATCTAAAACCATTTCTTCAATAAATTTCACTGTATTTTCATAAAGAAGTAATTCGCCTTCTAGTTTTTCACTTCTTTCTTCTTCTGGTGTTAAATAAATCTCGCCGTTTTCATCATCAATACATGCCATTATTTACCCTCCTCATTTTTTCTTGTAATCTAAATTTAAATTCATCTTGTTTTGTCTTAAAAACATATCTTCCACACCAATCACAAACTTGTTTATCAACCCATTTTGGAATCATTGTTTTATGACCACAACTGCATTTATACTTTATCTTGTCATATTCATCTGATACCCTTTGATATTCTTTATCAGCTTTTGTTCTAGGATTTAACATGATTACTCCTTAAATCCAAATACAGACGGATCATCACTTTTTACAACTCTATAATTTTCGACAGGAACTTGTCCCATTAATCTGTTATGAATCAAAGTTATATCTTTTAGTTCCATTCTTTTATAATCTTCTTTTAATCTTTCATCTTTTTGTACATAGGCTTTATAGTGTTCTAAAATTCTAATTAATTTGTTTCTCTCCCCTGAAAACATTTTTATTTCCATTAAAACTCCTCTTTTCATAAATCTTATTTTCATTTAAAAATCTTTCTAAAGTTTTGATATCATATCGGCTCAATTCATCATATTCTATTACTTGTCCTTTTTTTCTTAAAAGCAATAATACAGCTTTAACTTTCAAGCATTTACTGTAATGACTATCATATTCACTCAACAGCATTGTTTTATGACATAAATTACAATCTATTAAATAATCATTTTTTAATTTTTCTTTTTGTTCTTCAGTAATCAATCCGTCAATTAGATCTTGTGGCATAGGTATTCTTGTTCTGTTTTTTTCATCTCTTAAATAATTATCTAATCCTTTATTTACTTCTTCGACATTATATTTTTTTAAAACTCTGTACCACTCTTCGTAAATCTCATCAGACTTTGATAAATGTTGATAATAAACTCTAACTCTTTCTAAAAGTTTATATACTTCTTCTTCAGTCATTTTCTTGTTCCTTTTCTACTCTTTTTCTAACCTCGTCCCATTTACTATTTTTTTTATCTTGCATAGGTTGTCTATTTTGATTGTTGTATTTTTTTCTATTTTTTTCTCTTAATTTTGCTTGTTGTACTGTTGTTATGTTGTTAAGTTTATAATCTTCTAATATTCTTGAAATGTATTTTATGTTTGGAATGCCTTTTAAAATCGACTCTTTAATTACATATCTTGTTAATTCATTATCTTCCCAACTATCAATTTCTTCATATTCAATAGAATTTAATGTTCTAGAAAAATTTTCTTCAATTATCTCAAAAATGTTTTTTATTTCTTTTTTATTTTTATTATTATTAATACTTGTATTATTCTCCTCAATGTTTTCATTGATAGGGTCTAAATGATTTCGTAGATACCTATCAATGATTTCATTAATACCCCTCTTATGATTTTTACAATATAATTCAGCTATTTCCCTTAATACAACTTCTGATAAAAATATGAGTCTTTTATCAACTTCTTTACTATCATTTTTATAGGTAATTTTAATTCCTATATAACCTCTTTCTTTTAAGTTATTTATCCATACTGAAATCGTATTTTTATGAACATTATATAGTTTTGCAAAATATTCATTAGTGGCATAGCAATATCCTGTTTTTTCACACATAACACTAATTTCACTATATAATAATTTTTCATTGGCTTTTAGCTCAGAATCATATCTAACAGAGGCTGGTATTATGGAATAATAACCTGGTTTTTCATCCGTCATAAATTCATCTTCCATTCCAAGATATGACACATACGATACATTTGCCCTGCTCTATAGCGAATATTATTAATGGTTTCTTCTATCTCTTCTTCATTATCACAGATATAAAAACCTCCTCTTTTTCCAGAAACAGACCCTATTATTCTAGGAAAATTCTTATCTTCTCTAATATTTTGAATAACTTTCCTCATAGCCTTATCACTATGAATATCGAATAAATCTCTTAAGGACCTATTCTTAATCATATTTTCTCTTCCAACATGGTTATTAAGTAAATACTTGTATACTCTTTCTTCCATATTCCACCCCTTAAAATTTCAAACTTTCTATTACTGCAATAAAGGTCACTACACCTGTAAAAAAACCTAATGCAGACATTGATAAAATTAATTTATCTAATCTTGATAATTTCTCTATTTTTACTTGTTTTTTCTTATTCAATTCTCTAGTTTTTATATGATTTCTATGGATTGCTTCCATAATTAATTGATCTTCCATTTTTATACTTTTCCTTTCTTCAAAATGCTTGTATTTATTAGAAATTCATGATATAATAAAGGCGAATTTCTTTAATACAAGATTTTCATTATTTAAAGAGAATTTTCAGATTGATGGTCTTGGGTATTCTCTTTTTTTATTTTTTTCATCGTTTTCTCCTATTTATAATGTAATAATCTTTACTATAATTAATAATAAATTTAATTGTCATTCCTTTTATGAATAATATTTTTCTTGAATAAATTCAGTAATTTCCTTAATTAATTCTTCTTGATGTTTTTTATCAGGTGGATTAACCACTACAATTTTTAATTGTTTCATAAGACCTCCTATAAAATCTTATGCGTCATAATTTGACATTTTTTAGTTTAGTCGCTTTTTATTGTCATATCTTCCCTTTCAAGATATAATTTTCTTGAAAGGAGGTATACTTTGATATTAAATATTACAACTTCAGATTGGATACAGATAGTTATTGCTGTAATCACCTTATTTGGTATAATTTCGTCACTTTGGATTTCAGTTAAAACTTTAAAACAAAATAGTAAAATGATCGAAGAGACTACTAGACCTTGTATTGTTATTTACAAAGAAACAATTGCTATCAATAGTCCTACAGAATATATTGCTATTAAAAATTTTGGTGTTAGTTCTGCATTTATTACTAAATTAGATTTTGATAAAGAAATTTTTAATAAAATTAATGGTGATTTTAAAACAAATCTAGAATACCTAAAAAATATTATGTTAGCGCCTGGTCAAAGATATCTTTTACCAATAGTTACGAGAAAATCCGAAATTAAAAATATTACTTTTTCCATTGAGTACACTAATAACACAAGAATTTATAAAGATATTTTCGATGTAAATCTTTCTCAAGATTATTCAGTTGCCTATGATAAAACTAATTCAACTCCAAATAAAGAATTAATAACTATTGCTAATGCTATCCAAGAATTAATTAAACGCATTTCTTAACAATTGTATTTTGTAATTTATCCTTTGTTTCATTGAGTATCATATATGCAATTGCGTGTGTAATATTTTTTTGACTTAATATCTCAATTATTTCATTTTCAATTTTGTCAATTAGTTTAACAGACCCTGTTACAATTGCTTTACTAGAAAAACTTATAACTGAAATTCCTATAGTAAGTTAAGATTATTGACTTACTTTTTTTATTTCTGTATTATTATTTTTTATATATAATTTGTAGGCATTTGGTTTAAATGAATAAAAAACTTTTAATTATACTTCTTCGTTATCTGATGTTCTTTTTAATTCATAGCCATAATAATGTTTGCAATTTAATTCTTGACCATCGATATTAATTGAAAAGTTTTCATTATTACCTGTATCATGTAATTCTAATTTAGCCATATTCTCTCCTATTCTTTTTTGTAACTTTTTTTAGTTACAAATGGTTCAAAAAAAATTTCTTCATAACTAGCGCCAAGTATTGATAATATCTTTTTGACTTCTAATAACCCAAAATCTAATTTTCCTTGTTCTTTAAGATTATAATTATTTTTAGAAATTCCAATTAAATCAGCCATATTTTGTTGAGTCATACCTTTTTCATTACGTTTTCCAATTAATTTTGGATACATATCTAGCCTCCTTTCTTGTAACTCTTTTTAGTTACATTTTAATATTATCATGACTAAAAATGTTTTGTCAACAAAAAAAGTAACATATTTATTGATTTTTTCTCTATTTTTGTTTATAATGTTAACAGAAAGGGGGAAAACCTATGAATTTTGATAATGATGAAAATTTAGATTATCAATTAAATAAAATTGCAGCAAATATCATTAAAGAAAAAAGATTAGCAAAAGGATATAGTTTAGAAGAAGTAGTAAAAAGGCTAAATAATGTTATTACTAGACAATCACTATTTAGATATGAAAGTAATGAAGCTAGAATGAAAAATACAATTTTTAAACAAATATGTTTAGCTTTAAATGAAAATCCAAATGATATATGGAATGAAATAAATAATAGATTGATAAATAATTTAATCTTTGATGATGCAGAGCCTATTGGCATAGATTCAGAAATAGTTAAAATCCCTATTTTGGGAGTTATTAAAGCTGGAATACCTATAGAAGCTCAAGAAAATATTATCGGTTATACTGATATACCAAAAGATTGGACAAAAGGTGGTAAAAATTTTTTTGGATTAAAAATAAGTGGTAATTCTATGACACCAAATTACTTAGATGGAGATATAGTTATATTCGAGAGCACAACTGAATTCAATAACGGTGATGATTGTGCGATTATGGTCAACGGTGATGATTGTACATTCAAAAAAGTCGCTAAAACCGATGAAGGAATTTTGTTACAACCATATAATATTGGAGAGTATGAATTAAAATTCTATTCAAGAGAAGATATTATAGAATTACCTGTTAAAGTAATAGGTGTAGCAAGAGAGTATCGTAGAAAAATATAATAAATTTGATTAAGATATGCTAGTACAGATATTTTAAAATATATTAGATATAAAGGAGAAAATATGAAAGAATTATTACATTGTGATGATTTTGTTCACTATGTGGAAACCAAAAAAACTGGAAATGAATCATTACCAGGATGGATGAAAAAACATTTTAAAGTTGTAGAAAACAGTTTGCTAAATGGAGAATATGGAGTAGTTTGTTTTATGTTGATGATTGGAAAAAGTTCAAAGAGAGTTGCTGGAGTTTTGACAAATAAAAGATTGATAATAGCACAAGATAAACTTATCGGCAATCAATTAATAACTATTTCCATAAACAATATAAATGACATTTACATAAAGAATGGGTTGATAGATAGTACTTTAGTAATTGATTCCTTTAAAGAAACACTTCAATTCACTGGTTTAAAAAAACTGGTTCAAAATACTAATAGTGAATTAAATAATGCTCTAAATTATGTTAAAAATAACCTAATTAATAATAATGATACTATTGTCACGAAAACCAGCAAATATGACGAATTAAAAAAAATAAAAGAATTGTTAGACACTGATATTATAACTCAAGAGGAGTTTGATTCTGAAAAGGAAAAGATATTAAACAGTTAATAAAAAAAGACCTCGTACGGCAATACGAAGTCAAAATTGAAAAACTATATTTAGCGACTAAACTAAAACTATATACAATGATATAGGAGTTTTTCTATATCATTGTATCATAGAATTAAATAAAAAGGAAGTGTTACAATGAAAATCGGAGCAGTTTATATAAGAGTGTCAACAGATGAACAAGCTAGAGATGGTTATTCTCTAGCTGCACAATTAAAAGCAATAAAACAGTATGCACAAAATAATGATATATTAATAGAATCAGAATTTATTTTTAAGGATGAAGGAATATCAGGACGGAAAGCAGAAAAAAGACCTGCATTTATGGAAATGATAAAACAAGCCAAATCTAAACCAAAAAAATTTGATGTAATACTTGTACATAAACTTGATAGATTTTCACGTAACAGAGAAGATTCTATAGTATATAAATCACTATTAAAAAAAGAATATGGAATACCTGTTATTTCTATATCAGAACCTCTCAATCCTGATGATAAAATGAGTGTTATAATGGAAGCTATTCTTGAAGCTATGGCAGAATACTACTCTATTAACTTGTCTGGAGAAGTAAAAAAAGGGCAACTGGAAAAACATTCTAAGGGCGAGCCACAAGCAAAACCGCCATTTGGTTATGACATAGTAGATAATAAATTCATACCAAATCAAATAGAAAAAAATATTGTTAAAATGATTTTTGAAGAACATGGTTTGAACAATATACCAATGCTACAAATTGCTAAAGATGTAAATGAATTAGGTATTAAAACAAAAAAAGGAAATAAATTTGAAAATAGAACTATAAGTTATATACTTAATAATCCTGTCTACATTGGTAAATTAAGATATACTCCTGGAAGAAGAGACACCTACGACTTCGATGATCCAAACACTATTTTAGTTGATGGTAAACATGAACCAATTATAGATATAAATTTGTGGAATACAGTGCAATGTAAATTAGCTAAAAATAATAAATGGAAAAAACCACATCAACAAACAAGCACCAATCCTAAACATTGGACTAAAGGATTGATAAGATGCAAGGAATGTGGTTGTACTATGGTTACTTGTGGTAAAGCAAAATTACGATGCAATGGATACAATAAAGGAAAATGTTCTAACTACTCTACTCTTGATATAAACGAAGTATATAATCTAATAATTTCAATGATAAAGGAAAACATAGATAATGGTGTTATTAATAACATTGTTCCTCATAAAAAGGAGGAAATCTCTAATAAATACGGTATTATAAAGAAACAATTAGAGAAGCTTGATGAAAAAGAAATAAGAATAAAAGAAGCTTACAGGGAAGGAATAGATACTCTAGAAGAATATAAAGAAAATAAAAATATTATTTTAAAAGAAAAAAACAAACTTATAAAAGAATTGAATTTAACAGAGAAACCAAAAGAAAATAATAGAAAAAAAGAAATTTTAGAAAATGGTAAAAAAATTTACCAAATATTAATAGATGATAGCATATCTATAAAAGAAAAAAATGAAGTTGCTAATATACTTATAAATAAAGTAGAATTTGATCCAAATGATAATATTTTGGAGTTGTATTATAATTAATGTCTCTTTTACAATATGCACCACCATACTGAGTAACTAACACCTTTGCCATCTTTAAATTTTTTTTCTTAATATTAATTGGATATTGTAATCTTTTTTCATATGCCCACATTACTGATTACCTCCCTCAAAAGGCCAAGTATCTACTTCCCATAAAAAAGGACTAGCATTTAGGGAATCACTGTTAACCGTAATTGGCCCATATTTCGTTTCATATTCATCTATAAGTGAATTCGTTTTTCTTCGATAATCATTAAAAAGTGCTAAAACTGATTCATCATTTGGATGTAAATCTAAGTATAAATTAAGTTCATGACTAGCAAAACTAATTGCACTTAATTCTAACAATAATTTACTTTGTTCATCTTTTGCTCTTAGCATAACTGGCTGGTAGTTTTTATATTGATCATAAAGTTCTGGAAACAAATTACCCTTCATATATCCTTCTTCTGGTGAGTATAGACTAACTGCCCTATTTCCATCTCGATCATTCAAATTATAATTATACATATATCCTCCTTCAAAGTAATATATGTATCATTAAAAATTTCTGTTTGGGCATTTAATAGATATGAACAATAACATATAAAAATATACATATAAAAAATTGTGAAAATAAATACAAATCTCCACAATAAATTTTAAAACAAAAAAAGAATACTCCTAACATAGGATTAACCAAAATTTAACCTAAATTCAATATCCTGACAATTATGACAGCTACTAAATAAATAATATAAATTATAAAAATTTTATTTTCGTTTACCTCTATGTAGCTTTTTTTGAAAGACTACTGTATCATTCGAGCAATCATTTAACTGAATACTACTATAATCTCTTTTTCCATCTAAATATTGATCAAATAATTGTTCACATTTTAACTTTGTATCAAGCATTGCTTCATATTCTTCCTTTGAATCAGCTTGATAAAGAAAATCATGAGCAGTTTTTTCAAAAAAGTCTATATGCATCAAAGTCGCTGTAATTTCCTCTATATTACACTGAATATCGCTTTTTTCCTTTTCTAAAGCCAATTTTTTGTCCTGCAGTATATCTGCCTGTTTTTTGAATTTTTTAACACCTTTTTGCTTTAAACTTCTGATTTTGTTAATATTGTTCATTATATATTGGATACCTAGTTTAGTATAAAAAAGACAAAATATACTAAAAGCACTTAATCCCCCTCCAAATATTACTTCGGAAAAAGTTGAAACCTTTATTAATATAAATATACCTGAACAACCAAGTGATATCCCTAAAAATGTAGCAATACTAGTGATTAAGAAATTGAAAAATTGAATCTCAAGCAATTCATCATAAGATTTAATATCTTCTAATTTTTCCTGGATTTCTTTTAATTCTTTCTCTTTTTTACTTGAATAACTTTCCTTCTTTGCCAAATCATTTATCAAATTTTGCTTTACATACTGATACATAAAATCCCCCTAAAATATATCTAGTTTAAATGACTTATATAGTAGGTAATGAACTGGGTATCCAATTTTAAAATTAATATTATAACAATTGAACTATACCCCCTATATTTAAACATATAATAACAACTAGTTAATTAAATTAATTGGTGAGTAATATATCATAAATAATTGAAAAAATCAATAACTTATATTTAGATTCACCATACATGTTGTAGAGTTACAATAGATGTGAAACAATTCTATATAAAAAAAGTGAGTCAAGTC
>CANRVH010000006.1 GCA_947643225.1 uncultured Clostridia bacterium | reverse complement strand
GACTTATTGCTTTTTTTGTACCCAAAAGGTGTCACATCAATTGTAATGCTACACTTTTAATTTGATTCAAAGAACTTATATATATTTACTTTTATTATGTTTTTCTATATAATACTAAAAGAAGTGGAAGTGATGATATGCAATTGCCCAATTACAAAGAAGCAAAAGTAAGAAATAAGAAATATAAACGAGTAGAATACAATTTGGATGATAACTATATTGGTAAATATAGTGGTAAAACTTATTTTTTAAAAACATATGGTTGCCAAATGAACGAACATGACAGTGAAAATATAAAAGCAATGCTTGAAAGTATAGGATTTAGTGAACAAGAAGATTATACAAAAGCCGATTTAGTATTATTAAATACCTGCTCCATAAGAGAAAATGCTCATAATAAAGCATTTGGAATGTTAGGAAGACTAAAACACCTAAAAGGACAAAAGAAAGACTTAATCATTGGACTTTGTGGCTGTATGGCCCAAGAAGTAGGAGTAGTAGAAGAAATCTTAAAAAAATATAAATTTGTAAATTTCGTATTTGGAACACACAATCTATATCGTCTACCATTAATTATTGATAAAGCCTTAACAGAAAATAAACAAGAAATAGAAGTATTTTCTAAAGAGGGTGATTTAATAGAAAATATCCCAGTAAGAAGAGAAAATAATTATAAAGCATATGTAAATATTATCTATGGATGTGATAAATTTTGCACCTATTGTATTGTTCCTTTTACTAGAGGAGGAGAACGTAGTAGGAAAAAAGAAGATATCTTAAAGGAAATAAAAGAGTTAGTACAAGATGGTTATAAGGAAGTAACTCTACTAGGTCAAAACGTTAATGCCTATGGAAAAGATTTATATGAAGAATATGGATTGGGAGAACTTTTAGAAGATGTAAGTAAAACAAAGATTGCTAGAATTAGATTCACAACTTCTCATCCATGGGACTTTACAGATAAAATGATTGATGTAATCAGTAAATATTCCAATATCATGCCAAGTATTCATCTACCCCTACAATCAGGAAGTAGCAGAATATTAAAATTAATGGGTAGACGTTATACAAAAGAAAGCTATTTAGAATTATTTGATAAAATGAAAGAAAAGATTCCTGATGTGAGTATATCAACCGATATCATAGTGGGATTTCCTCAAGAGTCTGAAGAAGACTTTAAAGAAACACTAGATGTAGTAAATCATTGTAAGTATGATAATGCTTTTACGTTTATTTATTCACCACGAGAAAATACCCCAGCAGCTAAACTAAAAGATAATATAGAATATAGGATAAAAGAAGAAAGATTACAAAAATTAAATAACTTAGTAAATTATTATTTTCTAGAAAATAATAAAAAGTTAGAAAATCAAACAGTAGAAGTTCTAGTAGAAGGAAAGTCTATCAAAAAAGAAAACCAATATTATGGATATACAAAAACAAATAAATTAGTTAATTTTACTGGAGAAAATATAAAAGAAGGAGATTTAGTATCAGTTACAATTACCGATGCCAAAACGTGGAGTTTAGATGGAAAGTTATCTAAGTAAAGAAAGCAAAAAGTCCTTGATGGATATAATTAATTATATAAAAAATAGCGAAGAATATATAAAATGTAATGAATTAAAAGAAAAAATGAAAAAAGATCAACAATTATTAGATTTAATAGAAGAAGTAAAAAAAATACAAAAAAAATATATTAGAAATAATCATGATCAATTAATAAAGAAAGAACTTGATCAAAAAGTAGAAGAATTAAATAATCATAAATTATATACTTTGTATAATTATTATTTAGAAAAAGTCAATATTCAAATAGAAATAATCAAAGAGGAATTGAATGACTATTTTAAACAAGTAACATCTTTCGAATCTGAATAATGAATAACTACCAAAAGTAAAGATTAAAAAATATACCCACATCTTATAAATAATATTTAATAACTTTTTTTGTGTAGTTTTCCCTCTCTAAAGCATAAACTAAACTAGAGGAGGGATTATAGTGGCAAATTATCGTGAAATTGTAACGAAAACGGTCATTGGTAAAGGCAAAAAAACTTTTACTACTACAAATAAAAAAACTGTAGAAAATACTCCATCAACAATTCTTGGTTGCTGGGTAATCAATCATAACTTTCAAGGACAAAAAGTCGGTGAAAAAGTAAATATTACTGGAAATTATGATGTTAATATTTGGTATTCATATGATAATGATACAAAAACTGATGTGATTAAGCAAACAGATAATTACAACGAGATAGTAACAATTAAAAATAATAGAGATGTTGTAAATGAAGAAATTATTGTTAGAAGTCTAAAACAACCAAGTTGTATAAAAGTGGATATCGAAGGAAATGATATTGTTTA
Source organism: uncultured Clostridia bacterium (assembly GCA_947643225.1). Lineage (GTDB taxonomy): Bacteria > Bacillota_I > Bacilli_A > RF39 > UBA660 > UBA2730. Next base: position 48,099 of record CANRVH010000006.1, on the reverse strand, counting down.
TACAATAGAAAAAGAATTAGGAATTGAGCTTGTTGGCGACGAAAAAGTAAAAATAGAAACAAGTGAAGAGGAAGATCCTTGGGACGAGATATTAGATGATGTAGGAGATAAAATTGAAGAGGAAGTAAAAGAGAATTATATAGAAGAAGATAAAACTATATAATTCTTTTTATATGAAAGAAGTAATTTAACTCAGCTGAAAATAATTCTTGACGAAAAAACTTGTCTATACTAGAATAAACAAAGAGAGAAATATTTTCTCCAAAAAGTATGATTAGTTAGAAGGTGCTAAATGATTCAAGTTAGTAGAGATCATAATTTAAAAATTCCAAAAAAAATAGAACAATTTGAAAATACAATTAATAACATTGAAGATAAAATTGAAGTAAAAAAATCGATAGCAATAGCTAATCATAAAAAAATAAATATATCCAAATTAAAAGAATTAGCAAAAGAAGAAGATCAAGAATTGGAAATAATATCAAAAATCCCTTTTAATTCAAGCGAACTAATTGTAATAACCGTAGTGAAAAAATTAGGAGCTTATATGATCACAATAACAGAAAAATCTCCCAAAAAGTTTAGAGGAGTTTTTGTTAACAGAATGCAAAACTACTGTTTAGAAATATTAGAAGACTTATTACAAGCCAATTTCATTAGAGTAGATAGCATAGAGCATAAACAAAAAAGGGAAGAATATCAAAAAGAAGCAATTATAAAACTAAAATTACTAGGATATATTTCCATGGTAGCAGAAAGTTCAGGATGTATATTAAAAAAACAATATAAACAGATTGCCAAACAAATAGCAGAAGCAATAAATCTAACAACAGCTTGGAAAAAAAGTGATGATGAAAGATTTAAAAAAAGAAATTAGGATTTTAAGCTGAAAGGCTTTTAATTAAGGGAAAAGGTTAATTTTTAGGCCTGTTTGTGTTGAGCCCCTCTCCTCGTTCGCCCGCGTTGTGAACTAGAATGGTAATAGTAATAACAACAATGTTCAAAACCGTTCTGGAGGTGCTCGCCCAGATTCACTTTTGAAGAGATTTTACTAAATGTGAATCTAAAAAACGCGTTAGAAAAATATGTTTTAAGAAAAACATATCTATACGATAAAGTGAAGGAACCTTTCTCTTTTCTAATCGCTAAAAGAAATTAGTGCGATGGAAAAATATAGACACTTACACTTTTCAACGTTAAAAAACTTTGAAGGTTATAAGAGGTGTCTTTTCTTATGATGAAATAAATCAATAAAAACTTATAATTTAGGGAGAATATAATGAAATTATCAGAAATTTTCACTTTTGAAAATTTATATGAAGCACATAAAAATTGTCGAAAATCAAAGCAACAAAAAGGAGAAGTAATTAGATTTGAAACAAATTTATCATACAATTTACATAATATAAGAAAAGAAATCATAACGAAAAAATACAAATTTAACAAATATAAAGTGTTTTCTATATATGAACCAAAAAAAAGAATAATCGAAGCATTGCCTTATAAAGATCGTGTAATCATAAGATGTTTCTGTGAAGTGTCCTTAAAACCAAAAATAGAAAAAAAGTTAATTTACGATAATGCTGCTTGTAGAAAAGAAAAAGGAACTGATTTTGCAATAAAAAGATTAGAAAAATTTTTAAGAATAGAATATAATAAACAAAAAAACAATGAAATATATTTTCTAAAGTGTGATATTAGTAAATATTTTTCTAGTATAGATCATAACATCTTACTTCAATTATTGAAAAAAATTGAATTTTCTGAAGAAGAGACATGGTTTATAGAAAAAATAATAAAAGAACAACCTAATCACTGTAAAATAGGTTTACCATTAGGAAATCAGTCTAGTCAATGGTTTGCGTTATTATATTTGAATTTAGTAGATAGATATATTAAAGAAAAATTAAGAGTAAAAGGATATATTAGATATATGGATGATATGATTTTAATTCATAGAGATAAAAAATTTTTACAAGTATGCCAAAAAGAAATAGGGAATATATGTCAAAATAAATTGCATTTATCATTAAATAATAAAACTCAAATAGGAAAAGTCGAAAATGGTATTGATTTTTTAGGATATCGTCATATTTTATTGAAAAGTGGAAAGATAATAAAAAAACTTAGATCATCTTCTAAAAGAAGACTATATCAACACTTGAAAAATTTATCTAAATTAAAAAAGATGAACATTATAGATGATGAATATATCTATATTAGAAAAAATGCTTTTTATCATCACATAAAAAATACTAAGGAAAGTAGAAAGCTAAAGAATTGGACGAATCCCACAAAAAATTAATTTTATTTTCCATAATATTCCATTTTATGATATAATAATTACAGGTGACAAATATGAATAACTTTACGTTTTTAGCCGAGGATCAAATCTTTGGTCAAAATCAATTAGAAATATTTAAAAAAATAGGTACACGTGCTGCTCTTACTGACTTTGCAATTGTATTAGGAGCATATGTCTCAGACTGTTATTTGGAAGACAGTAACGATTTAAAGGATCGTACAGGATATTGGTGGACAAAAACTGATGATGGTGATAATGACGCCCGCGTTGTGGGCTGGAATGGTGGTAGTGATAGCAGCATTGTTCTAAGCCGTTTTGGAGGTGCTCGCCCAGCTTTAACGTTCTCATCAATCTCTTCCTTCTCCTCGAACGGAGTGAGAGGGAAAAAAAGAGAGTTAGAGATAGAATACGGGGAATACCCACAAACAGTTGAACATGATGTTATAGCAGAACAATTAGAAAGAAAATATAGAGAAAACAGTTTAGAATTGACAGGAAAAAGTTACACAACAGATTCAAGAGAGATTGATGCATATGATAAAACATTTCAAAAAAGAGAACATTTAGAATATCAATATAATGGAAAAAAATATATTCGTATAATAGCAGATAAAAATTGTGTATCAAAGAAACTATCTAATAATAAGATAATAAAAGAAAATGATGTTATTTGGATTAAAGTAGAACCAATAAAATGGATAATAGATGAAAAAAAAGATATAGCAATTTCGAAAAAATTATTATTTTCAGGAGTGCAATTTAAAAATAAAAGGGATTATAAAGGCGACTTTTCAAAAACAGATATGCATCAATTTATGAATGGTCCTTTTGCAAAAGAAATTGAAGAAGGATTAACCTATTCTCAAACCAAAGAAGAAATTACTTTAGAAGAACAAAGGTTAATAAAAAGAAAACAAAATCCTTATCAATTTAACTTTAATTTTGTATCAGAAGAAGAAATTATAAGAGGAGCACTAGTAAGTGATATTCCAGTTCTTTTGCATGGAAGAAGCAGTGAAGGAAAAAGTGCTAGAGTAAAACAATATGACCCAGATTGTGAAATCATTTATCTAAGAAATGCTACTCCAGATAGTTTAAATGGTAAAAGTGTTTATGTACAACCAATATATGAACAAAGAAAAGTACCACACATAAAATTAGAAATAGACCAGGAAACCCAAACAAAAAAAGAAGTTATAGAATATACTTATGAAAGTGTTGAAGTAAAACCTGGTCATATGTTAGATATTCCACCTACTTGGTTACAAAAAGTACAGAAAAAATGTGAAGAAGAACCTGATAAAATTCATATTGTCTTTTTTGACGAAATAACTAATGCACTCCCATCAATTCAAGGAATGGCATTTAATATTGTTTTAGATAAAGAAGTAAATGGTATTTGGAAATTACCAGAAAACGCAAGAATAGTTGCAGCAGGAAATGACCTAAATGATAGTTTAGCAGCAAACACAATGGCAGAGCCCCTATTTAATCGATTTGCTCATGTTTATATTAATACAACAGTAGATAATTGGTTAAAATGGGCTACAACACCAAAAGGTCAATATGAAAGATTAAAATATACTACTCCAGAAGTGATGTTAACAATTCACCCATCGATTTATGCTTACATTGCATATAGATCTTACACAGGAGAAGACGTGTTAAGAACTCCTTTTAACGGAGAAAAACCCAATGCTGATCCAAGAAAGTGGGAAATGGCTTCTAAAGTTTTATATCAAACAAAAAAACCAGAAATGTTAAGAGCCTTGATTGGTGAAGAATTAACAAGAGATTTTGTTGCCTTTGTAAAACAAAAGGTAATTACAATAGAAGATGTGCTAAATGGAGAATATAGTGAAGAAGAAATAAGAAGAATGAATATAGCAGAAAAATTCGCCACTGCAGTTGGATTATCCTCTGTTGATGACCAAAATTTAATAGTAGTTAGAAGTTTTGTAAAGAAACTAGGTGCAGAACCTTGTGCTACTTTTGAAAGTATTTGGGCTCACCAAGACGAAGAAAGATTAGAAAAATTAGCAGAACTGATTATGGAAGAAAAACAACAAGGAGGAATGAGAGTATGATAAAAGAACAATTAGAAATATTAAATGAATATATAAAGATAAACGTCTCTCCCATATTACTTGAAAATACTCCAACTGAATTAATAAAAGATGAGGTAGTAATATCTTCAGATTGCGATGATTCGTATCTTAATGGTCATTATGAAGGAATAGACTTTAAGGCTCCCAAGTGGTACGAAGAATTACAACAAAAAAGTAAAAATCGAATACCAATCTTAGTAATTAAAGATATAAATAAAATCGATGAAACAGAACAAAAAAAATTTATTGAAATCTTAAAATATAAAAAAATAAGTACATTTCACTTACCAGAAAATTGTATAATTATTGTAACATGCTCTAATTTAAAGGAAAAAAACATTACTGAAGAAATATATTCGCTAGTTGCTCATATAGAAAGAAAATAGCATGAATATTGAAACAATAAAAAGAAAATTATTAATTAAATATCCCCTTTTTGGAAGCATAGTAGCCTCAACTAACATAATAGAAGATAACAATACCAAAACGGCAAGTACAGATGGAGACAACATATATTATAATAAAAATTTTCTAAGCAAATTAGACGATGAGGAACAAGTTTTTACCTTTGTACATGAAATTTGCCATATTGCGTTTAATCATATTTTAAGAAGTGAAGGAAAAAATCAAGAGCTTTGGAATATTGCAACAGACTCAGTAATTAATGCCCTTTTAAAAAATGATGGATTAAAATTAATAAAAGGAGTTATTGATATTCCCATAGCAATTAATTATACAGCAGAAGAAATGTATGAAAAATTATTAAATAAAGAAATAGAACAACCAAAAAATAATAGACAAGGGCAAGATGATCATAGTCTATGGGATAAAGTAGTAGAAAGAAAAAATAAACAAAGTGAAGAAACTTTAAATAAGGATCAATCACAATCTACTAACTGGAAAGAAGATACAATTCAAAAATTAACAGAAATGGGGGAAATAGATACATTTAAACAAAATAAGATCGAAAAAAAAAGAAAAGCAAATGAATTAATGGAAGAATTAGCAAGAAAATCCTATGGAGCAGAAAAACAACAAATAAGAATAACAAATATAGTTACGTCAAAACAATTAATTGATTGGAGAAGATTATTAAAGGAAACCACTCAATATAATATTGATTTTTCCTATCGAAATGCTTCAATAGAAAATGGGGTTTTAAATCCATATCTGGAAGAATTTCCAACACCTGAGACTGAAATACTTCTTGATACTAGTGGTTCAATATCGAAAACATTATTAAGAAATTTCTTAGGAGAATGTAAAAATATATTGCCAAATTCAAAAATTAAAGTTGGTTGTTTTGACGATGAATTTTATGGGTTTACAGAAATAAGAAACGAAAAAGATATAGATAAGATGAATTTTATCGGTGGAGGGGGAACGGATTTCAACGTTGCAGTATCTTCTTTTACTAGAAGGGTGGAAAATAAAATTATTTTTACCGATGGAAAATCAAATATGCCAAAGAAAAAGTTAGATATTATTTGGATTGTATTTGGCAATATAAAAATTAATCCTCCAGGGGGAAAAGTAATTTATATTGACCAAAACAGTTTACAGAAATTATACTTATATCATAATCAAAATATGGAAGAGAATTATATGAGCAGAAGATAAATAGAATCAAAACATGTCAACAAAAAAATGTTGACAGCATATTATAAACATGGTACAATCAACTAAGTAAATGAAATGGAGGAAAAAGTATGGCAGTTAAAATTAGATTAACAAGAATGGGTGCAAAAAGACATCCAATTTATAGAATTGTTGCAACAGATTCACGTGCTAGACGTGATGGAGAATATCTAGAACTAATTGGAAATTATTATCCATGTGATGCTACAGAAACAAAAATTAATGAAGAAGTAGCATTAAAATGGTTAAGAACAGGGGCAATACCTACAGACACAGTTAGAAGTTTATTTAGCAAAGCTGGAATTATGAAAAAATTTGCCGATGAAAAAAATAAAAAAGGAAAATAAAAATGAGTTTAAAGGAATTAACAGAATTTATTATTCAGTCTCTAGTAGAAGATGTCGATAATATTTCAGTAGAAGAAAAAATAATAGATGATCATACAATTCAAATCGAAATAAAAATAAACGAAAAAGAAATGAAAAAAGTAATTGGAAAAGATGGCAGAGTAATCCAAGCGATTCGTACTATAATTCAGGAAGCAAGCACTTTAAGAGATAATAAATATGTTAAGATAGAAATAGAAAAGTTCTGAAATTTTTCAGAACTTTTTATTTATCCCTGTTAAATCAAATTTGGGAATAAAATCCTTATTTGCTGAGGAAATATCTTGAATAAAGGCATTTTGAATATTTAAATCATAAGCATAATGAATCAAACAATCATAATCTTTCTTTTTCACCTTATGATTTAATTCTTTTATTTTCTTAACCTGTTCCAAAGGAGTATATTGATTCATTACACTAATAAAAATTTTATCTTGATATGTCTGATAAAGATAATGAATAATTTTTTTAGAGTCTTCTAAACACTCTGGTAAAAGCAAATGCCTAACAATAATCCCCTTCTTTAAAATTCCCTCTTGATCAAATTGAGGAAAACCAACTTGCCTATACATTTCTTGAATCGCTTGAGTAGCAATTTCAAAATAATTAGGAGCCTTAGAATATTTCATGGCTAGTAAATCATCATAATATTTTAAATCAGGTAAATAAATATCAATAAGTCCACTCAATAATTTTAAACTTTCAATTTTTTCATATCCACTAGAGTTATAAATAATAGGAATTTTTAATCCTTTTTTCTTTGCCATCTTAATTGCCTCTATGATTTGAGGAATATAATGAGTTGGGGTAACCAAATTGATATTATGTGCTTGTTCTTTTTGCAATCTGATCATTTGATCTGCCAATTGTTGAATTGTTATATTTTTTCCAAAATTTTTAGAGGATATAGAGTAATTTTGACAAAAAATACACTTTAAATTACAACCAGAAAAGAAAATAGCACCTGAACCATTCTTTCCCGAAATAGGAGGTTCCTCACCATAATGAAGAGCAATTCTTGCAACTTTTACTTGATCATCAACACCACATAATCCAATCTCACCATTTGATCGATTAACTAGACAATCCCTAGGACAAATTTGACATTTTTCTAATCTTTTCATATAACACCTCAAAATAATTATATCTTTTTCTAAAAAAATTGAAAATAAGAAAAAATAAATTTTGACAGTAAATATATTTTAACCTTTCACTTGTACAAATATATGGTTTAGTATATAATTAATTTTAGATAAGATGGAGGAGAAAATGAAAAAAAGAGTATTCAGTGCAATTATCATGATGATAATATTTGTACCCCTATTAATTACTGGAGAAAAAATTTTTGCAGGATTAATGGCATTATTAGCTTTATTAGGTATGTATGAATTATTAAAAATTAAAGAATCAGAAAAAAGTATTCCTCTCATAATGAAAATATTTGCCTATATTTTATTAGTTTTTATCACATTAAATAACATTGATAGGATAGACTTTCATTATACAATGGACTATAAGATGATTTCGCTAATTATTTTTATCTTCATTATCCCTATAGTATTAATAGGTGATAATAAAACATACAATATTAGTGACGCCTTGTACTTAGTAGGAAGTACTTTGTTATTAGGATTTAGTTTTAACTTAATGACAATTATTCGTAACTATGATTTGAATTACTTTATTTATTTATTGTTAGTATCTACGATCACAGATACCTTTGCCTTTATAACTGGACAATTAATTGGGAAAAGAAAATTATGCCCTAAAATTAGCCCAGGGAAAACCATAGAGGGAACAATTGTAGGAACGGCTATGGGAGTTTTTGTTGCTAGTAGTTTTTATCATGTATTTATGAATCATCAATATTCTTTAGTGATATTAATATTAATTACGACAATGTTTTCTATAGTAGGACAACTTGGAGATTTAGTCTTTTCTATGATTAAAAGATACTATAATAAAAAAGATTTTTCTAATTTTATTCCTGGTCATGGTGGAATACTAGACCGATTCGATAGTCTAATCTTTATTGTTTTAGCATTTATCTTAGTAATGGGAATGATATAAGGAGGAGAAATTATGAGTATAGTAATAAATTTAATATTATTTATATTGATTCTAGGGGTTATTGTTTTAATTCATGAATTTGGTCATTTTTTGTTTGCGAAATTAACAGGTGTTTATGTTTATGAATTTTCAATTGGAATGGGACCAAAAATCTTTGGAATAAAACCAAAAAAGAGTGAAACAGAGTATTCAATTAGAGTAATTCCTGTTGGTGGCTTTTGTTCTTTAGCAGGAGAAGACGTAGAAAATGATGATAAAGAAATTCCAGCTGATCGCAAACTGCAAGCCAAAAAACCATGGCAAAGATTCCTAATTATGGCCATGGGCCCAGGCTTTAATTTTCTACTTGCCCTAATTATTTTATTTTCGGTAGCCTTAATATGGGGAGCTCCCAGTAGTACTCCTAAGATTTCAAGTATTGTAAAAAATTATCCTGCTGACAATATAGGTTTACAAAAAGGAGATATCATTACAGAAATAAATGATCATAAAATAAAAACAATGGACGATGTTAGTCTATATCTAACTGTAGCACCACATGATAAGAAAACAAAAATTAAAGTAATAAAAGAGAATAAAACAAGCAAAACTTACCAAGTAAAACCAAAAAAAGTTATAATAAAACAAAATGGAAAAGAAACAACTAGTTATCAATACGGAATAGGATTAAAGACAAAAAAAGAGTATGGTATTGGGAAAGCTTTTGAATATATGGTTACTAAAACAGGATCTTTATTTAGACAGATGTTTGTAACTGTAGGATATTTATTTACAGGACGTATTGGTGTAAATCAATTAAGTGGACCAGTGGGAATTTATACTATAGTTGGCCAACAAGCTAAAAGTGGTTTTTCTAGCATTTTATATTTAATTGCATATTTAAGCATTAATGTCGGATTCCTAAACTTAATTCCACTTCCTGCCTTTGATGGAGGTCATATTTTATTCATTATCATTGAAAAGATAAAAGGAAGTCCAGTAAAACCAGAACTTGAAAATAAAATTCACACTATAGGTTTATACTTACTTTTACTTCTAATGCTATTGATTACAGTAAATGATATTTTAAGATTATTTTAAAGATAGAAATTGATACAGTAATGCAAGAAATATAAAAATGGGAAAAGTTAGTAGGTGAAAAAATGAATAAAAAAGGATTCACGTTAATAGAAGTAATTGCAGTAATTACAATTATTGGAGTATTATCAGGAACAGTAGTAGCAGGGGTAGGAGGATCATTAAATAAAAGTCATGAAGATTATTGTGCATCACAAGTAGATATGATGATTGTAGCTGGAAGAGATTATTTCCATGATCGAACAACATTACTACCACTCGAAATAGGAGCAGAAACTTGCGTTGATTTATCTACATTAACAAATAGTAAATATATAGAACAAATGAAAGATTACCAAGGAGCTTTGTGTAACCCAACAAATAGTAAGGTTTGTGCAACTAAGGTAACAGGAAGTAACTATTATTATGCAGGGTACTTAGATTGTGGAAAATGTGCTACAGATAACACAAAAAAAGAAAATCAATCGACACCAGAAATTACTTTCAATCCAAGTAGTGGAAAAGTAAAAGATAAAGATATTACAGTAGAAATGAAGATAACAGATAAAAAAAATGAAATAGTAAGTTATGCTTATAATGTATATGAAGAAACAAAAGATAAGAAAAAAATTTTGATCAAAAAAGTTGATTTTAGAGAATATAAAAAAGAAAAAATTACCATAAAATTAAATAAAAAAGGAACATTTTATATTGAAGGATATGCTTATAATTCCATAGGAAAAAAAGGACATGGATCAGGAGGACCATATACCTTAGAATATACATTAAATTGTGATAAATCAGTAAAAATAACAGCGACAAAAGGAAGTCAAAAATTATCAGAAGGAACATGGACAAATGGAGCAATCGATATCAATATAGAAGTAACAGGTGCTGGGTATACCTATGATGCCTTTATTGATCAGGATGGAAGCGGTTATAAACAAATAATTAGAAATGCTTTAGGCAAGAAAACAATTAGTTATAATGAAAAACAAACGGGAAAATATACAATAAAAGTAAAAATGTATGATCAAAATGGAAATAGTTGTGAAACCAAAGGAATTAAATATTATCAAGACAATACTCCTCCAATATGTCAAACTAAAGGAACATATAAAAGTGACGATGAATCTATAAATGAAAAAGACTATAATAGCAATTGGACAAATCAGAATATCATGCTATTGCCAATATGTGAAGACAAAGAAAGTGGTTGCAATAATCAAAAAAATTTTGGAAATTTAATTAATAAAGAATACAATACAGAATTATCAGCGGGAAGAGTATACGATCAAGCTGGTAATTATGCAGAATGCTCAAAAATAAAAGTGCAAATAGATAAAACAAATCCTACATGTACAATCAAATTAAGTGGCACAAAAGGGAATAATGATTATTATAAGAGTGATGTTACGGCTACCATAACAGGGCAGGATAGTAAAGGACAAGTGAATAGTAATGGATTAACATATAGTTTGAATACCAATAAAAACTCTCAATCCTATGGATCTAGTACCAAGGTAGTATATAATGCAAACACTCAAAAAGAAATAAAATATTATGGCTATGTTAAAGATGCTGCAGGAAATATTGGATACTGTGAAAGCGAACCATTTAAAGTTGATAAATCAGGACCAGTTTGTCCTCCAAGGAATAAGCTAAAAGGAGAAAACACTTCATGGACAAATAAGCAAGTGAAAATTACTGTACCTTGTAGTGCACCAAGTGGATGTAAAAATGCAAATTATACAGCTACTTTAACAAATAAAAGGCCTAGTAATGGTACTATAGAAACAGCAACAGTATCAGTAAAGATGCAAGATAATGCAGGAAATACAGTTGATTGTAAATATGATGGTATTAATATTTATCAAGATAGTGAAGCACCAACATGTGTTCAGTGGATAGGAAATAATGATTGGACAAAAAATAATGTTACTGTAAAGTTAAAATGTAAAGATAAGGGAAGTCAATGTGAAAAAAATACATACAATGTTAAAACATATAAAGGAACTAATAGTGTAACTAAGAAAAGTGGTACACTAAGACAAATAATTTGTGATACAGTCGGAAACTGTAGAACTTGTAGTAAGAGTGATATTTCGGTTAAACATGATACGAAAAAACCAACGTGTAGTATTAGTCTAAATGCTAATAACAATCCACAAGGAAAGAATGGTTGGTATAGAAAAAACGTTGTAGGAACATTAAGTGTTAATGATCAGGGAGGAGGAGTAATTGAAAAGGGACTAACTACTACAAATAGAAAAAACTATAATGATAAAAGATCATTGACTTATAGTAATGATACAAAAAGTGCCAATTTTTATGGTTATGTTAAGGATGAAGCTGGTAATGAAGGGAAATGTCAAAGTACTTCATTTAAAAAAGATGCCACTCCACCAATTGCAGCAGTTGGACATCAACCAAATTATCAACCTCATAATATTGGTACAAGTTTCTACTTTTCTTATTGGGATGCAACCTCAGGATTAGGTACTACATATGCTTATGCTTTGGTAAATAGTCCTTCACAGGGATGGTGTAATAGTGGTTGGCGATTCGAAGGTGGTACACTTTGTGATTTGAAATACTTTGGAAGCGGATCAGAATATTGGAGAGCATATTATGCAGAAGATCTAGCAGGTAATAAATCGAATGCCATCTGTTGGTATCAAAAAGGAAATAATAAAACTCCTGGGACAGTGGGAAATCCTACTTGCACAGTAAATGGACAGTCATTCACTCCATAATTTAATATAGTACTCAGAAGTAAAATAGTGAAAGATTAAAATTGTTAATAAATTTCATTAACAATTTTTCTTTGTTTTAATAGGCAGGTACCTTATAATATAATTAAGGAGGGAAAAATATGATAGCTGGAGTTTTAGTTGAATTATCCAATAAAAATATAGACAAAGTATTTGATTACTCCGTTCCTTCCAATCTAGAAAAAGAGATTAAACTAGGAATTAGAGTTTTAGTACCATTTGGAAGGCAAAAATTAGAGGGTTTTATCGTAAGGATAAAAGATAAAACAGAAATAGATACAAAATCAATTATTTCCATAATAGACCATGAACATATTTTAAATAACGAATTATTAACTTTAGGAAAAATCATGCAAGAAAAAACACTATCTACTTTGATTAGTTGTTATCAAATTATGCTACCTAAAGCGCTAAAAGCAAAAAAGAAAGTGCAAATTAATAAAAAATATGATACAGTCTATCGACTAGGAAAAATAACAGAAAAATTAAATTCCAAACAAGAAGAAATCGTTAATCTATTTAAGAAACAAGAAATAATAAGTAAAAAAGAATTGACCAATATTTCTAATACTAGACTAACAACATTAGTAGATAAAGGAGTTTTGATCGCCGAAAAAAAAGAGCACTATCGGCTAGAATATCAAGATACCTTAATAGAAAAATATCCTCTAACAGAAAAGCAACAACAAGTAATCAATGAAATTAATTCTAGTCATGATCAAATTTATTTACTTCATGGGGTAACCGGTTCAGGGAAAACAGAAATTTATATGGAGTTAATCGATCAAGTTTTAAAAGAAGGAAAAACAGCAATTGTTTTAGTACCAGAAATTAGTTTGACACCTCAAATGATTAGTCGCTTTACCAAAAGATTTGGCCATAATATCGCTGCTATTCATTCAGCATTATCAGAGGGAGAAAAATATGATGAGTGGAGAAGAATAGATCGAAAAGAAGCCTCTATTGTAATTGGTGCTAGAAGTGCATTATTTAGTCCTGTTGATAATCTAGGTATCATCATCATTGATGAAGAACATAGTGATACCTATAAACAGGATGATTACAATCCTAAATATGATGCTAGAGAAATGGCTATTGAAAGATGTAAATTAAATCCAGGCTGTAAAGTAGTATTGGGAAGTGCCACTCCTTCATTAGAAAGTTTTGCCAGAGCAAGGAAAGAGGTTTACCATTTAGTAAATCTTACAGAACGAGTCAATAAAAAACCACTTCCTAAAGTAGAAATTATTGATATGAACAAAAAAATAAGAACGAGTAAAGGACATTTTTCTCAAGAGTTAATAGAGCAAATTAATAAAAGAATTGAAAAAAATGAACAAGTCATTCTGCTTTTGAATAGAAGAGGATATTCTTCATTTATCAGTTGTAAAAACTGTGGTTATGTAGCAAAGTGTCCAAATTGTGATATTACTTTAACCTATCATTTATCGTCGAATAATCTAAGATGTCACTATTGTGGGTATGCTAGTTTAAAAAAAGAACTTTGTCCAAAGTGTCAAGAAAAATCTCTTTCAGCAATTGGAGTGGGAACAGAAAAAATCGAAGAAGAACTATCTCAATATATCCCTCAAGCCAAAGTAATCAGAATGGATTTTGATACAACAAGTAAAAAGGGAGCACATGAAAAAATTATTTCAAGTTTTAAAGAAAAAAAATATAATATTTTATTAGGAACCCAAATAGTAGCTAAAGGATTAGACTTTGAAGATGTTACCTTAGTAGGAGTAATTAATGCAGATACATCCTTAAATATTCCCAATTTCCGAAGTAGTGAGGTAACCTTTTCTTTACTGAGCCAAGTAGCAGGAAGAAGTGGAAGAAGTAGTAAAATAGGGGAAGTGATAATTCAAACTTTTAATCCTGATCATTATGTTATAGATGATGTAAAAAAACACGATTATTTAGGCTTTTATGAAAAAGAAATGATGTTAAGAAAAAAATTAAAATATCCACCATATTACTTTTTAATTTATATTAGAATAAGTGGAAAAGATAGTAATATTTGTTATAAAGAAGCTCTAAAAATAAAAAAGTCACTAGTAAAATATCTAGATAATACCACGATTCTAGGACCAAGTGCAAGTGCCATTTTTAAAATAAAAAATATTTATCGTTATGGAATGATTTTAAAATACAAAAAACAAAATAACTTAGAAGAAGTCTTAAATAAAATGCTTTCTGCTTACAAAAGCAATAGAAAAGTAAAAGTAGACTTAAATTTTAATCCTAGGTACTTTTCATAAAAATCTATGCAAACATTTAGTTTATATGATATACTTATCTTGATGATAGGAGGTTACTCTTATGACTAAATTATTTGCAAAAATAATGGAACGAAGTGATACAAAATATTTAATAAAAGAAGTCCTAAATAACGAACGTTATAGTAAACTAAAAATATCTTTACCATTTACTAATAATTATTTTATGGATCATCACTATGCAATATTTTTAGTAATGGATGCACTAATCAAATTTGATATCATTATAGAAGATGAAAATCTAATAGAAGAATACATTGGGAATTTAAAAAGAATTATTAAAAAAATGAACACTTACCAAGAAATATCTAAAGGAATAAATCTTCTAATTATGAAAATGGTAGCTAAACAATTAAATATTAGCAATTATAAGCTAAATGAATCAAAAGAGAAAATTCTTCACTATATCTATGAAAAGTACATTATAGAAGGGTATTTTTATTATGGAATATCTAGCAGTAATAAGAAAGAAGTCAGCTTTTCAGGAATCAAAAAAGAGGGATTTATTTTAGATTTTAGATTAGACGAAATAAATGAAATTTTAAAAAAATATGAACGAAGAGATATTATAAAAAGGGTAGAAAGTGATATTACTGATAATTTTATAATAGCATGCTACTTTGCTTTTTTAGGTCCAGATTATTTAGAAAAATTTGCAACAAGTGGTATTTTTAATGATAAAGATTATGATACAAGTTGCTTTTATACAAAAGATGTTCATCTCTTTAAAAAAAATTTAGACCAGTATATGAATAATAAAAACATGACTACTGAGGAACAAATAACGATAATCAATCATTTTATGGATATCTGGAAAGAGGATAATATTAGTAATAGTCATGGTTGTATAGCCTTTATTAAAAGAAGTGATTTAAAAAGAAATTATTTAAAAGATATAGAAGAAATTATTTCTTGTTCTAAAGATAAAGATATCTTAGAATCAGTAGCCATGATTTTAGAAAGTAGATATGGAAGTTATGATTTAGAAGAAGAAATTTCACCACGATCTTTTGAAATAATGGATATTCCTAGTTATAAGTCTATTCTTGATCAAGAACAAACAACTACTCAAGAAGAAATTGAAGAATTAAAAACAATTTCACCTGTTAAAATTCAAGAAAAATTAACTAAGATAAATAAAACTTCCTATGGCTTTGCCTCAGTCTTTATGTTAGCAGGATTACTATTAATATCTATAGGAGTAACAGCGATGATTGTAATCAGTAAATTAGGAGGATGATAATATGGTAAGAATCGTTTTTATGGGAACTCCTGAGTTTAGTGTTCCTATTTTAGAAAGCTTGATCAATCATCAAGATTATGAAGTAGTATTAGTAGTTAGTCAACCAGATAAAAAAGTAGGTAGAAAACAGGAATTAGCGCCTAGCCCAGTTTCTTTATGTGCAGAAAAAAATAATATTCCAATAGAAAAACCAGAAAAAATAAAAAAAGAATACCAAAAAGTGCTAGATGCAAAACCAGATATAGTAATAACCTGTGCCTATGGACAAATTATACCAGAAGAAATTTTAAATGATCCAAAATATGGTTGTATCAATGTCCATGCCTCACTTCTTCCTAAATTTA
Source organism: uncultured Clostridia bacterium (assembly GCA_947643225.1). Lineage (GTDB taxonomy): Bacteria > Bacillota_I > Bacilli_A > RF39 > UBA660 > UBA2730. The sequence goes on along the minus strand of CANRVH010000006.1, from coordinate 31,893 downwards.
GAGGAGGAGCTCCTATTCAAAGAGCAATAATAACAGGGGAAAAAGTAACAGGTATTACTATTATGTATATGGATAAATTAATGGATAGTGGAGATATCATTACGCAAAAAGAAATTCCAATAAATCAAGAAGATAACTTAGAAATACTAACGAATAAATTAAGTCAGTTAGGAAAAGATTTATTACTAGAAACACTGCCAAATATTATAAAGGGAACAAATAAAAGAATAAAACAGGATCAAAATAAAGTAACTTATGCCTATAATATTACTCCAAGTGATGAACATCTTAATTTTAATAAAAGTTGTAAAGAGGTTTTTAATCAAGTAAGAGGCCTATCGCCAACTCCTGGTTGTTTTGTAAAATTAAATGATAAAAAGATAAAAATATATGATGGGTACCAAACAACAGAAAAATCAAATCAAGAAACAGGTATAATTACTAAATTATACAAAGAAGGAATAGGAGTTAGTACAAAAGACTATATTTATGTGATTACAGATATCAAACCAGAAGGAAAAAAAAGAATGAAAGCAAAAGATTATCTAAATGGTTGTAAAGATAATCTAGTGGGTGAAAAATATGAGTAAAATTCCAAAAGACATGAGAGAAAAAAATAAGGTTCAAGAAATGTTCGAAGATAATCCAGAGTTAAAACAAATCCTTTTCTTTGGTTTTTACATTATCTTCTTTGTTTTTATTGTAATCTTATTAAGAGGTAGCCTCACAAATACTAATCAGGTATTATCAAAAAAAAATTCAGGCTATGGAATCAGTTTTAATTTAAAAAAAATAGAAGATAATAATTATCATTTTAATTATAAAATAATTAAAAATAACAAAACAATAATTTATGAAGGGGATAGAAATAAAGAAAATCAAAAATTTATAAAAAGTGGAACTCCTTCTATCAATTACTACAGTCAAGGAAATAATTATTATCTAAAAAATACGAATTCCCTACTTTATGAAAAAAGCATAAATCCCATGGAATTTAGTAAAATATTAGAAGCAACTAATCTAAAAAAAATGTTTATTCATGGAACATATATTTCGAAAACAGAATATATCAACAGTTCACAGGAAGATTATACATATGAAATTAGTACCACGACATTACTAAGAAATTTAGATCAAATAGAAACAGATATTGATAGTAAAGGAAATACCATAACCGCTAAACTCGATAAAAATGGAGATTTAGCAGAAATAGATATGGATTTAACCGATTATTTCCATTATTATGATCAATCCATTTATGAATATAAATTAATCATTAATTACTCTAGATTTGGAGAAATCGAAAAAATCGAAAAAGAATATTAAAATAAGTAAACAACCCTTCTCCTCCACTTGACAAAGTGGGGGGGGGGGGTTGGTTTATAATGGAAGAAAATAAAGGTAAGAATATACGACAAAAATCGACTGTAAAATAAGATAGGAAGAATATTAAGATGAAGAGATTATGGAAAGAAAACGTTAAAGTATTATTAGGAATTATAATAGGATTAATATTAGCAAGTGGTGGAGTGCATGCAGTAACTACAATTATGGGTAGTTATATTACTTATTCTAATGTTAATTCAGGACTTTCTTCAACGAATGTCCAAGGAGCGATTGATGAACTATATAATAAAGTAAGAATAGGAAATTTTGTAGAAGCCTATACATATAATCAAACAAGTGGAGCGAGTAATTATTGTGTAACAGGAAAGGAAGAAACATGTCAGAAAACAATGTGTTATAAGAATAAAACAGAAAATAGTTGTCCAGTAGGAACAATTATTAGATATAGAGTAAATGATACAGATATAGTAAATTTCCATGTCATGAGAGATAATGGAAGTAAAATAACGATGCAGAGTCAAAGAAATACAATTAATGAAACATCATGGATAAGTAAAGAAGATTATATAGCAGCAGGAGGAACAAACGCAGAATACGGAACATTTGGAAATAACAAGAAAGGGCCATTAACAGTATTAACATCACTAGAGAATGCAACATCAGGATGGAGTAACGTTAATAATCAAATCTATACCTTAGGAACAAATACAGGATGTAGTGCTTATAATTCATGTACAAAAAATACCTATACATTAGGAAGTAGAACAGCAAAAGCAAGATTAATCACATTACAGGAGGCAGCAAGTTTTGGATGTAATAATAGTAGTCAATCATGTCCAATATGGATGTATAACTATTTAAATAATTCAACAAATAATGGAGGAACAGAGAATGATTCTTCAGCAAGTGTATATTGGTCGTCTTCGGCTTATTCCACTTACTCGAACTACGCTTGGTATATAATGGTAGGTAGGTTAGGAAATGACTTCGTGTACATGGAGAATGGTGCGCGGGCGGTTGTTGAAGTAACAAAATAGCGAATAGGAGAAATTATCTAAAAGATAATAAATAAAAAATACGAAGAGGTAAAAAACGCATTTAGCATTTTCGTAAAAAGTAAGAATTATTTTATAAAAAAATTAAATATGGATTTGTAAGATAAAAATTTCGACTCATCAAATTAAAATAATAGACAAATTTGCACATAGCGTATGATTATTAGTAATCCCTTTATTAATAACAGACACCAATGATATAATTTTAATTTCTGCAAAGGCTTATATTAAAGTTATCTGATAGGAAGTATATTATGGACCATTATCAATAAATTTGTTTGCAACTAATTCTTGTTTTTTATATATTTTCCTATAATATGTTAAATTATTTTAATGAAATATCAAAATAATTAATACCAAAATTATATATAACATGAATGTCCAAGGAATTAAGAGAGGATGATTAATTTCTTTTTTGTTAGCATGGAGTTTTTCTTCATTTTAATATATAATAATATTGGATGTGAGAAAATGAATATTTACGACAAAAATTTAGAAGAGTTAGAAGAATATTTCTTAAATATAAATGAAAAAAAATTCAAAGCAAAACAACTATATAAATGGCTTTATCAAAAAAAGATAACCTCATATGATGAAGTCACGGATATCAAAAAAGAGATAATCAATAAATTAAAAGAAGACTTACCCTTAGAAACTGTTAAAATAGTAAAAGTTGAAAAGGATAAGGACGTTAATAAATATTTATTTAGATTAAAAGATCATAAACATATTGAAGCAGTTTTAATGAAACATGATTATGGTAATAGTATTTGCGTCTCTTCCCAAGTAGGATGTAATATGGGATGTAAATTTTGTGAATCAGGAAGAAGAAAAAAAGTCCGTAACTTAACAACAAGTGAAATGGTCACTCAACTTCTTTTAGTAGAAGAAAATTTAGGTAGTAAGATTAGCCATGTAGTTATTATGGGGATAGGCGAACCTTTTGACAACTATGAAGCAGTAATGAATTTTGTCAAAATCATCAATAATCCCTTTGGACTGCAGATAGGAAGTAGGCATATAACAATTTCAACTTGTGGAATTGTACCTAAAATTTATGAATTTATGAATTTTCCCTATCAAGTAAATTTAGCGATTAGTCTACATGCCCCAAATAATGAAATAAGAAATAAAATTATGCCTATTAATCAAGTTTATCCTATAGAAGAAATGATAAAAGCAGTAAAAAAATATAGTGATAAAACAAATAGACGAGTAACGTTTGAATACATCATGCTAAGAGACATAAACGATAGTATGACTTGTGCAAAAGAACTTAGCACCCTATTAAAAGGAATCAACTGTTATGTAAACATAATACCATATAATGAAACGGAAAATATTTCCTTTAGACGAAGTGAAGTATTTCAAATAACAAAATTTTATGATATACTAAAGAAAAATAATATAAATGTAACTATAAGACGAGAGTTTGGTTCTAAAATTAGTGCAGCTTGCGGTCAACTTAGAAGTAAAAAGGAGGAATTATGAAAGCATATTATTTAACAGATGCTGGAAAAGTTCGTGATCATAATGAAGATAGTTTAATTATCGTAAAGAATAATAATGACGAATACCTAATGGCAGTAGCAGATGGTATGGGAGGACATTCAGCAGGGGAAGTTGCTAGTAGTATAGCAATTAATTATTTAGGAAAGCATTTTAAAGAAACATTTATCAATATGAATAAAAATGAGGCTGTCAGTTGGATTAGAAATAGTGTAAATGAAGCCAATACATTAATATTTCAACATGAGAAGGCACACCCAGAAAGCAAAGGAATGGGGTCAACTTTAGTACTAGCGATTATTACAGAAGAATATATTTTATTTGGAAATATCGGTGACAGCTCAGGATTTGTCATAAAAGATGAGCATCTTCATAAAGTAACTTATGATCATACTCTAGTAAATTTATTAGTAAGTGCAGGTGAATTAACTAAAGAAGAAGCCAAAGAACACCCTAAAAAGAACGTTTTAATGAAAGCACTAGGGGCAAATGACCCAATAGAAGTAGATGTTTTTGATTGTGATATGAATATTACAGAAATATTGCTTTGTAGTGATGGTCTGACTAATATGCTAGATAAAGAACAAATAGAAAAAGTTTTACTAGAGGATCTATCGATTGAAGATAAAGTGACAAAATTAATTAATAAAGCTAATAATAGAGGTGGTACTGATAATATCTCAGTATGCTATTTGATTCGTGAAGAAGGTGAAGGAAAGTGATAACAAAGGGGCAGAAGATTAATGAACGCTATGAAATTATTCGTAGTATTGGTGAAGGAGGCATGGCAAACGTATATTTAGGATATGACACAATTCTAGATAGAAATGTTGCAATCAAAATACTAAGAGGAGATTTATCCAATGATGAAAAGTTTGTCAGACGTTTTCAAAGAGAAGCTTTATCAGCATCAAGCCTATCTCATCAAAATATTGTAGAAATGTATGATGTTGGAGAAGATGATGGAATCTATTATATTATCATGGAATACATAGAAGGACAGACTCTAAAACAGTTATTAAAAAGAAGAGGAGCTCTTACATTAAGTGAATCTATCGATATTATGTTACAACTTACTGATGGAATGGCTCATGCCCATGATTCTTATATTATTCATCGAGATCTAAAACCACAAAATATCATGATTCAAGATGATGGACAAATTAAAATAACAGATTTTGGTATTGCGATGGCTCTAAATTCTACTCAACTTACTCAAACAAACTCTGTAATGGGTTCAGTTCATTACTTACCACCAGAACAAGCAGCAGGCAAAGGATCTACGATTAAAAGTGATATTTACTCTATGGGAATTATTTTCTATGAGTTATTAACAGGAGAACTTCCCTTTAAAGGAGAAAATGCTGTTGAAATAGCTTTAAAACAGATGAAGGAAAAAATTCCAAATCTTCATGAGGATAATCCATCAATACCTATGTCTGTTTATAATATTGTATTAAAGTCAACAGCTAAGAATCCTAAAAATAGATATAATGATGCCAAAGAAATGCATGCTGATTTATTAACCGCTTTAGATGATGATCGAATAAACGAAGAAAAATATAATTATTCCTACCCAGAACATGAAGAAAATACCAAAACAATAAAAAAACTTCAAGATATAGAAGAAGACTCAGAAAAAATTGCTTCTAAGATAGAAGAAAAAGAAGCTAAAAGAAGCAAGAAATTAATTATTATCTTATCAAGTATTGCCGCATTTATTATAATTTGTTTCTTAGTAATCATTTTTGTTATTCCAAAAGCAACAACTCCTAAATCAGTGAAAGTACCAAATGTTAAAAATATGACAGTAACAAAAGCAGAAAAGACACTTCAAGAAAAAGGGTTTGAAGTAACTACAAAAATTAAAACAGTGTATGATTCAGATGTAAAAAAGGGATATGTTGTAAAAACTGATCCAGAGTTTGGTAGAACAATTAAACAAGGATCCAAAGTAACAATCTATAAATCTTTAGGAGTAAAAAAGTATACTTTAGATGATTATGTTGGTAAAGCTTATACCGAAGTTAGTAATGAATTAGATAATTATGGCATAAAAGTGTCAATTAATAAAATTGATCCAGATAGTACAAATTGTAAATATATAGGGCAAGATACAATTATTTGGCAATCTTTAACAAGTGGATCTAAAGTGAAAAGTGGGGACTCTATCAGTTTAAAAATGCTGAATTCTGTAAATTTTCCTAATTTTTCTGGACAAACTCAAAATGAAGTTTCTACTTGGGCCAATAATAATTGTGTTACATTGAATATTGAATACCAAGAAACAACAGATACTTCACTAATAGATAAAGTCATTAATCAATCAAGACCAGTAGGAGCAACAGTAAAAAATAATGATGAAGTAACAATTAAAATTGGTACGAAAGCGACAATAAAAGAGGAAGTACCAGAGAAAAAAACAGAATATCAATGTATATCAAAGACAGACCCTACAGATATTAAAGTATTAACTGGTGAAGAATGCCCAACTGGGTATACAAAACAAGAAAAGAAATAGGAGAAAAATATGGTAGAGGGGCAAATAATTGAAATTGTTAGTGATTTACATCTAGTTAGTTTTAGTGGAGAGAAATATCCCTGTAAATGTCGCGGAATTTTTAGAAAAAAAAATATTATACCACTAGTTGGAGATTATTGTCTCTTTAACCCTGAAAAGCACATTATTGAAAAAATATTACCGAGAAAAAATGAATTACATAGACCAAGAGTCAGTAATATTGATCAAGGAATTATTGTTACTAGTCTAATTAATCCAGATTTTTCAATAAACTTATTAGATCGCTTTTTAATTATTCTTGAAATTCATAGAATTAAACCGATTATCTGTATAACAAAAACAGATTTATTAGAAAAAGAGGAGTTATTACAACTAAAGAAAAAAATTTCCTATTATGAAAAACTAGGATATCCAGTACTAGCTAATAACCAAATAAAAGAGATAAAAAATCTATTAACGAATCAAACTACAGTGTTTACTGGTCAAACTGGAGCAGGAAAAAGTACTCTATTAAATAAAATAGATCAAAAGTTAGAACTAAAGGTAGGAGAAGTAAGCGAAGCACTTGGAAGAGGAAGACATACAACTAGAGTAGTATCACTTTATGAAACCTGCAATGGTAAGGTATTAGATACACCAGGTTTTTCTGCTTTAGATTTCGAAAAATATAGTAAAGAACAAATAAAAAATGCCTTTATAGAATTCAAACATTACCATTGTTACTATAAAGATTGTTCTCATACAAATGAACAAGAATGTTTAGTCAAAAAAGCAGTAAAAGATAAAAAAATTCTTAAAGAAAGGTATGATAATTATTTAAAATTTATCAAAAGGTGATAATATGCTAATCTCAGTATCATTTTTAAGCAGTAAAAATCCTCCCAAAGATATCAAAAAATTAAATGAAACAGATGTAGACTATATTCATGTAGATATTATGGATGGTAAATTTGTTAAAAATAAAACGATGCCTTTTAGAGAAATGAAAAATATTGATAAATATACTTCCAAAAGATTAGATGTTCATTTGATGGTAGAAAATGCATATCACTATATTAAAGATTATGCAAGTCTCAATAGTGAATATATTACTATTCATGTGGAAAGCGATAATGTAAAAGAAAATCTTCTAGAGATAAAAAATTATGGAATAAAAGCAGGCATTGCGATTAATCCAACAACTTCCATCAAAGAAATAGTTCCTTATTTACCCCTTGTTGATCAAATACTAATTATGAGTGTAGAACCAGGTGAAGGGGGACAAGCATTCATTAAAGAAAGTATAGATAAAATAAAAGAGGTAAAAGTATTACTAAAAGAATATAAAATCAATCCAGTAATAAATATTGATGGTGGAATTAACGACCAAACAATAAAATATTGTAGAGATTGCGATATAATCGTTAGTGGAAGTTTTATTATTAAGAGTGATGATTTCCAAGAAAGAATAAATAAATTAAGATAAGGTAGGGGATAAAATGAATCAATCAAATAATAATATAAATAATAATGCACCTCAAAACCAAGGTACAAATCAAATCAATAATCAAAATCCTAATATGGTAAATAATACGCCAAAAATCAATAATATGAATCCAAAAGCACCACAACAAAACAATGGAGTAACCCTAAATCCAACTCCCAATATTTCTGTATCATCAACCAATATAGGACAACCACAAATTAGCCAAGTTGTTCAAACTAACCCTTCGCCCATAGAAAATAAAACAACTACAACTAATGGTAATCAAGACAACTCTAAAGGAGGAAAATTTAAGACCTTTCTTTTAATTGTATTTTTTATCTTCCTACTTGCCTTCATTATGTTTTTACCAAATATTTCAGAATATTTAAAAAATGGAAGAATAAGAGCCACCACAGACAATCAAATAAATAGTGGTACCCTAAGTTGTACAACAGATAAAGATAATGACGAAACAACTACTTCTTATGAAATGGATTTCAAATTTAAGAATAAAGAATTAATTACTTCTACTTTTAATATTACAACAGAAAGTGAAAAAGAAGAGATTATAAATAGCAAGTATAATGAATGCAAGAACATAGAGGATAGTGCAAAAGATTTAAGTGGAATAGATGTAAGTTGTACAACTAGTGATAATATAAGTACAATGATAGAATCTTACAATTATAGACTAATTAATACTAACAAGTTAACAAAATTTACAGAGGCAGGAGGAACTTATCCAGAATATCAATATAAAGAAAATATTTATGACATTAAACAAAAAATGATTAAAGCTGGCTATGACTGTAAAGAACGCGCTTACTAATTTACAAAAATTTACATTTATAAAAAAACAAATCTAGCCATTCATTGTAAACTCCTAATAGGCATGATATCATGTATATGAGGAGTTTTGTTTATGAAGAAGTTTATTTATAGTTTAAATATATTGCTTTTAATTCTTATTCCTACTGTAGTCATTGTCTGTAGTAATGATAGTACAATAAATTATAAAACCAATACAAATGCTGCAGAAAAGATGATTAATACAACGGTATTATTAGATAGAAGTACTAAGAAGAAGGAAGAAGAAGAATCCTTAAGAAGGCAACAAGAAGAGGAAAAGTTAAGAGAAAAAGAAGAACAGAGACGAAAAGAAGAAAAAAAGGCCGTAACAACTCCCATAAAAGTAGTAGAAAAAGTTAGCTCTTTGGCCAGTAGTGATGGAGCAAGTGATGCAACAACAGATTATCCAACAGAAAATAACAATAATAGTGTTGGAGGGAATACAACAGTAACTATCAATCCATCAGAACAAGTTTTTGTAGGTTCAAAACTATCTGGTAATATGAGTGCATATGGAAGAGATTGCTGTAGTCCTGATCCAAATAGACAAGGAATTACAGCTAGCGGTTATAATATTAAAATAAGTGGTATGTATTATTATGATGCAACTTATGGCAGAGTTCGTATATTAGCATCAGATAAAAACTTTCCCTTATACTCCATCATTAAAATAAATGATCCAATAGATGGAGAATATAGAGCAATTATTCTTGATAGAGGAGATAAAAATATTGGCATTGATAGAAAATTTATGTTTGATTTAGTTGTAGAAAGTCAAGAATGGGCTAGACTATATTATGGAGTTCATAAAAACAATAATTTTGAAATATTAAGAATTGGAAAGTAGTCAAGTAAAAAACTTGACTATTTATTGAAATAACGAAATTTTCTTGATAAAATAATTATATAATAGAGGTGGCTTATGGAAAAGGATAAAGAGAAAAGGAACAATGATATAAACAAAAAAACATTAATAATGATTATATTATTAATATTTTTACTTGTTATTTTAGTAATAGGTGTTAGCTATCAAGTATACTTATATACTGATTCAGGAACTTCTGTTATTAATAAAATATTTGGCGGAGAAGACAATATTTTCAAAAACGGAACAGTTACCTTAACTTATACAGAAGGAGAAAAAAGTATTCGTATAGAAAATGCAGTACCAATGAGTGATAAAGACGGAATGAACTTATCAAATCCACAACAATTAATGGATTTTACTGTTAGTATTGATATTAACAAGAATAGTACAGTAACTTATGAAGTAGTAGCAGAAAAAGATCCCACCTCAACAATTTCAGATAAATATATCAAAATATACTTAGAGAGAAGTTTAAATGCTCCAACTTATGAAGAAGAAATAATGAAGCCAACAACTTATAAAGGAATAGAAGAAAAAGATGAATATGATGCACCAGCTGGAAGTATGATACTGGATCAATCAACGACTAGTGAATCAATAACTTATTATTATAGACTGAGAATGTGGCTTTCTAGTGATTATGTTCTAGATGATACATATAGATATTTTACAATTAAAATCAATGTTTATGCAAAAGGAGATAAAATGGATGCTAAGAAATAGTATCTTTTTTTATACAATTATATTGTATAATATATCAAATCAAAATATTATAAACTGCCTATTGACAAAATCGACTTGGGGCATGATAGAAATATATAATGAAAATAGAGATAGTAAGTGTAATGAAGAAAATAAAAAAAGTCATATTTCAAGGTAGTTATAAATTTATTTTTGGCATGATTTTAGGTGTGATTTTAACTAGTGGAGGAGTGTATGCAGTAACTACAATTATGGGTAGTAATATTACTTATTCTAATGCTAATTCAGGACTTTTCTCAACGAATGTTTAAGAAGCGATTGATGAATTATATAATAAGGTAGATATCAGAAAAACAGGTCATTTCATGGTAGCGTATAACTATAGTGAAATAGGAAGTAATCAATGTATAACAGGAGAAGAAGAAACCTGTAAAAGAACAATATGTTATAAAAATAAAACTATAAATAGTTGCCCTGCTGGAACAATTATTAAATATAAGGTAAATAGTACAGATATAATAGGATTTAATGTGTTGTTTGATGAAGGAAATACAATGACAATACAAAGAAGGAAATATAATTTATGATACAGAGTGGTATACTGAGAATGATAATACTAAAGGTCCACTTACAGTATTACCAGTTTTGGAAAATGCAACGGATTAATGTTGATAATCAAACTTATGCATTAGGAACAACATCATTATCTGAAAAAGGAATTGGTACACTGTGCGATACGAACTTAGATTGTGATGATGGATATATCCTCTCAAGTAGAACAGCAAAAGCTAGAATGATTACTGTACAAGAAGCAAAAGCATTGGGTTGTACAAGGGATTTCTGTCCAAAATATTTGAATAATGAATCTTCATGGACATTATCATCTTCGACGACTTATAGGGATGATAGTTGGAGTTCTTGTAAAAATAGTGGCTTATGCACCACTATTGTAAACGATTTCTGTGGAGCTAAAGCAGTTATCAGGGTTTCAAAATAATACCTAGAGTATCTGAATACTAATATACATAAAGATAAGACCTATTATCGTAGAAATGATACTGACCTTTTTTCTTTTATATTTTAAAGATTCTGGGAATAATTCATATAAACTAATATTACTCATAATACCTGCTATTAGACTAAGCATGATTCCTAATAGAAAATTATTAATATAATTTTTTAAGAATAAAAAAGCAAGAACTGCACCTAATGGTTCTGCTACCGCAGCAATAATAGTATAGAAAAGAGCTTTCATTTTACTTTTAGTAGAATAATAGATTGGTACAGCAATGCTAATTCCTTCAGGAATATTATGAAGCATAATAGCAATAGCTAAACTTAGTCCTAATTTTAAATTAACAGAGGCTGTAAGAAAGGTAATAATTCCCTCAGGTAGATTATGAATAATAATAGCAATCATAGAACTGATTCCAACCTTATAAAGATTATCATCCTTACACTCTAAATTTTGATCAATATAAGTAGAAACCAAAATTCCTCCTACAAAAAATATCAACAAAAATAAAATAGAGAGTACTGGATTATAGTCACTAATTAAATAATGATATGCTTCTGGTATAAGATCAAAAAAGCTAGCACTAAGCATAACTCCACTAGCAAAACCCAAAGAAATAATAATAATTTTATCCCGATCCTGAAAGTGAAAAAAAATAGGAATCATTCCAAGTATTGTGGCACTTCCAGCAATAATAGTAAGTAAGAAAGCAATATTTGTATTAATAATAATCACCTAAATCATTATATTAATAAGAAGACATAAAAAGTACCTATAAATTTTGACAAAATTATTTATTTTCATTACCCATACATTGATTTTATTACATAACTATTTTAAAATAATATTAGGTGATTTAGATGAACTATGACTTATTAATGCAAAAAGAAATCAATTCTTTAAATTACACTCCAACACTTTTATTACATGCTTGCTGTGCTCCTTGTTCATCGGTATGTTTAAAAAGATTAGGAAATGATTTTAAAATAACAATATTTTTCTATAATCCCAATATTACGGATCCAGAAGAATATTTTAAAAGATTAGAAGAAATAAAAAGATTGATTAAAGAATTTAAAGTAAAACACGAAATTAAAATAATAGAGGGGAAATACGATCCCAATTCTTTTCTAAAAATAGCTAAAGGAATGGAGCACATTCCCGAAAGAGGTAGTCGTTGTTTTTTATGTTATCAATTAAGACTAAACGAAACACTAAAAGTAGCAGAGGAAAATCATTTTGACTATTTTGCTACAACTTTAACTTTAAGTCCTTTTAAAAATGCAACATGGTTAAATCAAATAGGTGAGAGTATATCAGAAAAGAAAAAAGTGAAATATCTATATTCGGATTTTAAAAAGCATAATGGTTATAAAGAAAGTATCGAATTATCTAAACAATATCATTTATATCGTCAAAATTATTGTGGATGTATTTATTCGAAAAAATTAGAACAAAAAAAAGTGGAGAAATAAGCCACCTTTTATTGTTCTTCTTTTACTTCAGAGATTGCACTAGTTGGACAAGAATCAATAGCATCTTGTGCTTGTTCTTTTAACTCTCCCTCTAGATTAGTATCTTTTTTCTCTTCCTTTACTTCAGATAATCCCTCATCATTTAAAATAAAAACTTCAGGACAAAGAGCTTCACATGCACCACAACTAATACAAGCATCTTGATTTACTTTTACTTTCATTCTGTTATCCCTCCTTTATTTATCATATCAAAAAAAAAAGTTTACGTAAAGAAAAATAAAAGACTTCTAATTGAGAAATAGATATGTTAGAATAATAATAATGATAGTAAAGAAGGTGAGTTATATGAGAAGTAGAATGGACAGATATATGACAAGTACCAATTCTACTAATTCTACGAGAAGTTCTAAAAATGAAAAATTATATTCATCTTTAGAAAATCATGCTCAATATACAACTATAACCGATGTAAGAAATAGTAATGCTATAGAACTCACTACGGATAAAAAAAACTATAGAACACGGGAAGGGTATCATCAAATAAAAGAATATGGTGGATTTGTTGAACCACCTAAAGTAAAAAAAGAATTAGATGATTTTAATTTTCTATACTCAGATAGAAAGAATAAAGTGTATGATATTAATAGTGTCTTAGAAGAAGCCAAAAAAAATCGTAGCACGAAAGATCTAGAAAAAGAAAAAAAGAAACTGGTAGATGAACAACTTATTTTAACAAAAGAACAGATTGAAGAATACCGTAAAGAAAAGCTAAATGAAACTAGACCCGATCATGATAAAATGAAAGAGTTAATTAACACTATTACCTCTAAAACATTAAGTGGTGAATTAGATCAAAAAACATCTGTCGATCTTTTAAGTGAATTGATGGCAACAACGAAACAAGATAGAGTTGATGAAAAAGAGCTGACAGATATTTTAGACCAAAAAGATCTAGAAAAAGTTCAGGAAGAAAAAGATCATTATAAAACAGACGAAGCAAATGCTATTATTAGAGATATGGATCAATCATTTTATACTAGATCAATGGACCTATCAGATAAAGATTTTGATATAGATGAAGAATTCTTTGAAAAGAAAAAGGTTCCATCCATAATTAAGATTCTTTTAGTTTTATTATTAATCATACTTTTAGTTGTTTTAGTGTATTTTATTGTTCGTAGTTTTTAAAAAGTCTTTAAAAATGGACTTTTTTCTTTTCCTTTAATCTTATCTATGATATATTATTACTGTAAAACAGTTAGGGTGGTAGTATGAATATAAAATTTATTTTAAATGAATATATCTTGATTTGGAATCTATTATTTAGACAATCTATTTCAAAAGAGTTAAATAGTAGAAAACAGAAAATTTGGGTTAATTATAAAAAAGAATATCATGCCTTACAAGAAGAAAATATTAACATTTTAAGAGATCCAAAAAATTATATCCCTAATGACGATACAATTTATAATATTATTAAAGAACAAGATGTATATGAAAATTTTTATAAGTATACAGATAAATATAAATTAGAGTTGATCGAAGCTTGGGATCACAATAAAAAAGAAATAATAAAGGAATTGAATAGTATTATTAAAATTCATTTAAAAGATTATCATGTTTATTTGGTAGAACCTAGATTAAATGTTACTGATTATACCTTTTCAATAGAAAATCATAATCGAGTGATTTGTTATGGAATAAAAAAGGCTAATAAAAAAGAACTACTAATTGATCTAATATATAAAATCATAGTGAAAGAAGCTCTAAACTATAAGGAAGAAAAAAAAGATATTGTAGAAGCAGTGTTAGAATTATGTATTTTAAATGAATTGGCTACTAGAATAACAGGAAAAAGTCATTATTTACGAGGAAAGAGTTCACTAAATTTTTTAAAAAAGCAAATTTATCCATATTTTTTAATGTATCTAGGAGTAGGCAAAGAAAATATGTTTAATTTTATGAAAAGAGATGGTATTCTTTTTGATGTTAATCATTATCCCTATCAAGAGGAAATAAAGGAAATGGATTTATATGCTTTTCTTGATTTTTGTATAGAAAAGCAAAGTCATACTAAACAGACAGTACAAATAGAGGAACTTGAAGTAATTTAGGAGGTTGAGATAATGGAAGAGAAAATGCAAATATTATTAGACAGAATTAATTTTAATCAAGACCATTATTATTACTTGCAAACCGCTAAATTAAGTAAAATTAAAGTATTAAAAAAAGAGAATATTTGGCAGATTTTTATTGAGGAAGATGATATACTACCATTAGAAATATTACAAGAATTAGAAAATAAGAAATATGTTGTAGCACCAAACTTAAATGATGTCATTTTTATTCATCAAATTAAAAATCAAGACTTAGAGAAATTTAAGGATTTGTTTTCTTATGTTTTAGAACAAATTAAGGATAAATTAAAAGTACCAGAAATGTTTAAAAGTTCATTGATTATAGAAGAAAAAAAGTTAATTTTAGTAGCAAGAAATAAATTAGAAGAATCAAAATTAAATGGTGTAATTGATGAACTAAACAAAATTTATCATCGTTTAGGCTTAACAAGCGATATCTCACTTGTTTTAAGAGAAGAAGAGAAAATAAAAGAAGAAATAAAAAGAAGTTTAGATGAAAGTTTAGAGAAAATTAAAAATAAACCAAAAGAAGTAAAACAGGAAGAAAAAAAAGAGGACAAAACAAATCAACAAAAATATAGAAAAAAAGAAAAAGATCCTAATGGTGTATTAGGTCTTGCTATTATGGATCAGCCTATAAAAATGAAAACGATTATAGGAGAAGATAATAATGTCACGATAGAAGGACAAGTTTTTGGAGTAGATTATTTTGAATCCACAAAAAGTGACTTTAAAATTATAACATTAAAAATAACTGATTATACAGATAGTATATATTGTAAAGTTTTTGTTAGAGATAATGAGGAATATATTAGACTTTGTAAAGAATTAAAAGCCCCAAAATGGTTTAAAATTAGAGGGTATACAAAAAATGATCCATTCAGTAAAGAGTTAGTTTTAAATGCTAGAGATATCGTACTTATTGAACATGAAAGTGATAATGAAGTAGTAGATAACGCAGAAGAAAAAAGAATAGAGTTACATACTCATACAAAAATGAGCCAAATGGATGGAGTAGCTGATGAAGTTGCTCTTGTAAAACAAGCAATGAAATGGGGACATCGTGGTATTGCAATAACTGATCATAATGGTTGTCAATCCTTTCCTCATGTTTTTGATTTAGTAAAAAATCATAATAAAAAACTTAAAGAAGGTGAACCTCCATTTAAAGCAATCTATGGAACAGAACTTACTTTAATCGATGATACAATAGATATTGTTATTCGTCCAAATCAAAAAAATTTACTAGAACAGACTTATGTTGTTTTTGATTTTGAAACAACAGGATTCAATGCAGGTGGAGCTGACTCTATTATTGAAATTGGAGCAGTAAAAATGTGCAATGGAGAAATACTAGAGAAATATGATGAACTAATTAAACCACCACATCCTTTAAAACAAACCATTACTGATATTACTAGTATTACTAATGAAATGCTTAAAGATAAAGATAATGAAGAAAATGCAGTGAAAAGATTTATTGAATGGTTTGGCGATTGTCCAATGGTTGCACACAATGCCAAATTCGATGTATCTTTTCTAGAAATGGCTTATCAAAAATATAATTTAGGTGAATTTAAGAACACAGTAATTGATACTTTAGAACTTTCCCGTACTTTAGATAATACCTATTCTAGACATTCCTTATCAGCAATTATCAAAAGATATGACGTTCCTTGGGATGAAGATCATCATCATAGAGGAGATTATGATGCAGAGGGAACCGCATTAGTATTTTATAAAATGTTAAAGAAACTAGATAATCGTAATATTGAAAATATGAATCAGTTAGATAGCCTAGTTAGTAAAGATGAAATCCATAAATATGGTAAAAGTTATCATGTTAATATTTTAGCAAAAGATAAAATTGGTTTAAAAAATTTATTTAAGTTAATTAGTCTAGCTAATACAAAATATCTTTATAAAACACCACGAATTTTAAGAAGTGAGATAGAAAAACATCGAGACGGAATTTTAGTAGGTAGTGGTTGCTATGAATCAGAGGTATTTAGAGAAGCTCGAAGAAAAAGTGAGGAAGAATTAACCAATATTATTCGTTTCTATGATTATGTTGAAATTCAACCAATAGAGTGTTATGATCATTTAATCCAAAGTAATGAATTTGCTAATACTTATGAACTGGCCGAGCATTTAAAGAAAATTATTCGTACAACAGAGGAGGCAGGAAAAATTATTGTTGCAACAGGAGATGTGCATCATATTGCAAGAGATGATAAAATTTATCGAGAAATTATTGTTAATCAAAAAGTACCTGGTGGTGGAAGACATCCACTAGCAAGAAACAATATTAAAGAAATACCAAGTAATCATTTTAGAACTACTTCAGAAATGTTAAAAGATTTTGATTTTTTAGAAGACAAAGAATTGATTCAACGATTAGTGATAAAAAATCCCCTAACTATTTTAGAACAAGTTGAAGAAATCGAAGTTATCATTGACACAGATGATAATCCCTTTTCACCCAAAATAGAAAATTGTAGCAATATTGTTAGAAATATGGTTTATGACAAAGCCCACAGTATGTATGGTGATCCCCTTCCTGAAAATATTGAAGAAAGAATAGAATCAGAATTAAAAGGAATTATTGGCGGAGGCTTTGATGTTATTTACTTAATTTCCCAAAAGCTAGTAAAACATTCTAATGATGCTGGGTATTTAGTTGGGTCACGTGGATCAGTAGGTTCTAGTTTCGTTGCTTGTATGATGGGAATTACAGAAGTTAATGCCCTTCCTGCTCATTATTTATGTTATCATTGTAAATATTCAGAGTTTAATAATGATGCTGGAGAGCCTTATGGAAAAGAATTAGCCAGTGGTTATGATTTACCTGATAAGATTTGTCCAAAGTGTGGTAACCCCTTAGGTAAAGAAGGACAAGATATGCCCTTCGCTACTTTCTTAGGATTTAACTGTGATAAAGTTCCTGATATCGATCTTAATTTTTCTGGCGATAATCAGGCTAGTGCTCATGCTTATACAAAGGTTTTATTTGGAGAGGATAATGTATATCGTGCTGGAACAATAGGTACAGTTGCTGAAAAAACGGCTTTTGGCTATGTTAAAGGTTGGGCTGAAGAGCATGGAATAACGGAAATTAGAAATGCTGAAGTAGAACGTTTGGCAATGGGCTGTACAGGAGTAAAAAGAACAACAGGACAACATCCAGGAGGAATCGTTGTTATCCCAGGATATATGGATGTTTTTGATTTTACGCCATTTCAATATCCAGCAGACGATCATACAGCGGAATGGCGAACAACCCACTTTGATTATCATGCGATTGACCAAGATGTTTTAAAACTAGATATACTAGGACACGATGATCCGACAGTATTAAGAATGCTTCAAGATTTATCAGGGATTGATGTTACGACCTTGCCGATGGATGATCAAAAAGTTTTTTCTCTTTTATCCTCACCTGATGCAATGGGAGTTACTGAGGAACAAATTATGTGTCCAACAGGAACACTTGGACTTCCAGAGTTAGGAACAAAATTCGTTATCAGCATGCTTCAAGATACTAAACCAAAAACATTTTCAGAATTAGTTAAAATTTCAGGCCTTTCCCATGGTACTGATGTTTGGGCAGGAAATGCTTCTGAGCTAATAGAAAAGGGAATTGTACCTTTTAAAGAAGTTATTGGTTGTCGTGATGATATTATGGTTAGTTTAATGAATTGGGGCATGGAACCTAAGGTTGCTTTTAAAATAATGGAATTTGTTCGTAAAGGAAAACCTTCAAAAGACCCTGCTACTTGGCAAATATGGGCGGAGAAAATGAAGGAGGCCAATATTCCAGATTGGTATATTGAGTCTTGTCATAAGATAAAATACATGTTTCCAAAAGCCCATGCTTGTGCTTATGTTATGAGTGCCATTCGTATTGCCTGGTTTAAACTTTATCAACCAATTAATTATTATGCAGCATTCTTCTCCATCAGAGTAGATGATTTTGACATTGAAACAATGATTAAAGGAGAACAAGCAATCAAAGAGAAATTAATTGACCTTCAAAATAAAGGATATGAAGCGACAAATAAAGAGACAAATATTATAGAAACCTTAAAAATTGCTTTAGAAGCAACTTGCCGAGGAATAAAATTTGCAAATATTGATCTAAATATAAGTGAGGCAACTAAGTTTATTAAAACAGGGGAGGAAAATGTTTTAATCCCACCTTTTTCTACAATAGATGGCTTAGGAATTACTGTTGCCCAAACAATTGTAGAAGAAAGGAAAAATAAACCATTTATTAGTAAAGAAGACCTTCAAAAAAGAGGAAAGGTATCCAAAACATTGACTGATAAAATGACTTCTATGGGAATACTAGACGAAATGCCTGATTCTAATCAATTATCTCTTTTTTAATAGAAATAGAGGGAGGAAAAATGATGAAATGTGTAAGATGTGGATCTGAAATAAAAGAAGAAAATCGTTGTTGTTTAAAGTGTGGAGCCTTAAATTATAACCATCCTGCAAATAGTAATTTTGTGAAAGAATATGCTCCAAAAGGTGAAGTAATAAGAGCAAATGCTAATTTATTAAGAAATAAATTTAAAATATGGCATATCCTTATACTATTAGTAATTATGGGAATAATTATGATAAGCATTCTTTATTTTAAGTGAAGAGAGTTTAAAGAAATACTCTCTTTTAATTTGTCCTATTTTTTTGATATAATATTTTTAAAAATTGATAGAATTGGATTAGGTGATCATGATGAACTATAAGGTATTAATTAATAAAGATAACCAAGTAACAAAGCAAATCTTAAATCAGATAAAGCTAGTTACAACAAAAAATGCCTTTGATGAAAGTATTTTAATTGAAAAGAAAACTTATCAAATGTATTTAAAATTAAGAGAATTTCTAAGTCATCAAGGAATAGAAATAGGAATAGATTCTGCTTATAGAAGTATCAAACAACAAGAAAATATAATGGAAGAGGCTAAATATTTATATGGAGAAGATGCTGCTAATCAATATGTCGCACCAGTTAATTATTCTGAACATCATATAGGATTATCCCTAGATCTTACTTTAAAAATAAATAATAGATATTTAGAAAGTAACCAAGAGTTATTTGCAAATATACAAATATTTGAACAAATTCATCAGTATTTAAAAGATTATGGTTTTATATTAAGATATCCTAAGGATAAGGAAAAGATTACAGGGTATTCCTATGAACCATGGCACATTAGATATGTAGGTGTTCATACAGCTAATATCATATTTAATAAAAATCTATCTTTAGAAGAGTATCACCAAAAGTATAATGTAAGTGGAGTCTTAATTGTGAATAAACCCAAAGGAATGACCTCAAAGGATGTTGATTTAGCAATTAGTAGAAAGTTTGATACAAAAAAAGTTGGACATACAGGAACATTGGATCCTCTAGCCAGTGGAGTTCTGATTGTTTTACTGAATAAAGCAACAAAAATTAGTCAGAACATAATGAGTAATGATAAAGAATATATTGCAACAGTAAAAATAGGGTTAGAAACAGATACCTTAGATATAACAGGAAAAGTAATTCATTCTTGTAAGCAATGGAAAAAAATAGATTTAGAAAAAGTTCTAACGTCATTTAAAAAAACCTACTTACAGGAAGTTCCTAATTATTCCGCTGTGAAAGTAAAAGGAAAAAAACTCTATCAATATGCAAGAGAAAATATTACCATCGAACTACCTAAAAAAGAAGTAACAATAAAAGAAATAGAGTTATTGGAGCAAAAAGAAGATACTTTTAAATTTCGATGTTTGGTATCTAAAGGAACCTATATTAGAAGTCTAATTAGAGATATAGGAAAAAGTATTGATATTCCTATGACCATGCAAGATTTAGTAAGGACACAAGAAGCTGGATTTTCTATTGAAAATAGTTATACACTAGAAGAGATAGAAAAAGATCATTATGAAATTATTTCTATTGAAAAAGCTTTAGACTATCGAATAATTTCAGTAAATAACGAGTTAGCTGCAAAAATTAAAAATGGAATGATGATCAAAAACATTTATCATGTACAAGATCGAGTATTCTTTAAATATCACAATAAGATCTTAGCAATATATGAAGTAGCAGAAAATAAAGATCAATTAAAAAGCTATAAAAATTTTGTTTAATTGATTCCTTATAAGATTAGTGTCATAGTTTTGTATCATCTAATTTTCTTCACTTTACATTATTGTACATTTTAGAAAAAGGTATTAAGCAATATTATTATACAAACTTGACAAACTTACTTAGAAATTAGTACTCTAAAAATAAAAAACATAAAAGGGAGTAGTAAAGATGAAAAAGAAAATAGTATCTACATTTTTAGTTTTATTACTAGTAATTTTATTAATAGGAGTAACATATGCAATATTTACATTTAGCCAAATAGGAATAACAGAAAATGCAATTACAACAGGAGCTGTAACAATGGCCTATACTGATGGCGATAATCAAATTACGATTAATAATGCTGTTCCAATCACAGATGAAGTGGGAAAACTGTTAAGTGATGAAAATAATTTATTTGATTTTACTGTTAATATTAATATTGTTGGAAATGCAACGATATCATATGAAATAACCGCCGAAAAAAGTGCATCTTCAACTATGGCCAATAATGGTATAAAATTATATTTACAAAAATCAAAGGACGGAACAAACTATGATGAGGAAGTATTACAGCCAAGCCCATATGAGCCGATAAATAAAGATGACGAATTTGGAGCGAAAGCTGGAGAAATGGTTCTAGATATAGGAACAACAAACAAAACGGTAAGATATTACTATAGATTAAGAATGTGGGTTGATCAAGATTATGAAGAAAGTAAGATATCTAAGAGTTTTACGATAAAAGTCAATACTTATGGAAAGTCTGGTTCTTATACGGAAAAAGACAAAAATAAAGCTAATAGTCCACAATTAGTAGGTGATATGATTCCAGTAGTGTATGATGATGCTAGTAATAGTTGGAAAAAATCAAGCACCAAGTTAGGAGAATGGTATGATTACGATCATCAAAAATGGGCTAATGCAGTAACAATTAAAGATCCTAGTAAAAGAATAGAGTATAAAAACTCAGCAGAGGCAACACCAATAAGAATGGAAGATATTAATACTTTTATGGTTTGGATACCAAGGTATAGCTATACTTTAGGAAACACATATGGTTATCAAATAGATGGATCTAGTCCTCCAAGTCAACTAACACCAGGAGCATTTGATATTAAATTTATAAGTAAATATACAACAGAAATGGGAAGCGGACAATATACAGGAGGTACCCCAAAAAACTATTTTACCCCTAGTTCATTTTGCTTTGGTGATACTTGTGATGATGAGACAACAAGAGGTGATGCAGGAAATAAAGAATTATCAGGAATTTGGATAGCGAAATTCGAAATGACTGGTACAATAGATGATATTTCCTCTATTCCTAATCAGACAAGTTTAAGAAATGAAACCATCTCTTCTTTTTTTACAAAAATTCAAAGTTTGATGAATGCAAACAGTGGCACCACTAATTATGGATTTAATGGGACCTATGATACTCATATGATCAAGAATACAGAATGGGGAGCCTTTGTTTATTTAGCACAAAGTAAATATGGAAAATATGGAAATAAAAATTATAATGGAGCAAATAAAGAAGTAGTAACAAATAATTGTTCTAATTATATAACTGGAATAGGGGCAAATTCATTATCTCGGCAGGATTTGAGCCCTACTACTACAACATGAACTACAAACACTTATCAAACCGAAAAAGGCCAAACAGCATCAACAACAGGAAATGTTTATGGAATATATGATGCTGCAGGAGGAGCAGCTGAGGATGTAATGGGAAGTTATAATAACATGATTGCAGCTTCTGGGTTTAGTAGTTTACCAGATAGAAAATATTACAACCTATATACAGGAACAATAGGAATCAAAGGAGATGCTACCAATGCTGATAAAACAGAAGGATTTTATAATGATAGTTTCTTTTCTCCAAGTTCTGGTGAACCATGGGTAAATCGTGGTTCAAATCATGCAACTAATATATACTCTGGAATATTCAATAGTACTCCTGGTCTAAGTAGTGGAGGAGGAGCGAGTTCTTCTAATTCTTCTCGATTTACTTGTGTATCTTGGTAAAAAGTGATAGACCATAAAATTTTAGTTAAAAGTATAAATCTATTTTGTACTTTTTTTCTTTTATGATACACTAACTATAGTGGTAAGTATGGCTAAAAAAAAGTTAAAATTAAAAAAAAGTATTTTATATCGATTTACTTTCTCTATAATTTTTCTAATTATTATTTGTATTCTTTTTTTCTCTTCCTATTTTATTTATACAAAAAGTAGAAAGATTGCATATTATACTAGTAAAAATAAAGATTATAGTTACCTTGAAATAGTAGAAATGTCAGACAGTTTTGCCGATATTGGTAACAAAGAATTACATTTTGTTAGAGATAATAAAAATATTTACGTTGTCGCAATTAGCAAAAAAGAAATAAAAGGATATCAAAATGTGATGAACTATACTTATGGAAAAACTAAAGAAAGAAAAACCATGAAAATATATGGATATCCAATAAGTAAAAATAATCAAATAAAAAAACTAGAAATGAAATATATCAACTACTTTTTACCTTATGAAGAAAGAATAAATATTAATTATCATAACTATAATCAATATTTATTTGATACCTATCTTGATACAACAATTAATCCCCTTTATCAATTTAATTATATTGTTTTTCTTTTACTATTATTATTTGCTATTTTGTTATTTATATTTATTAAAATTATAGTTTTTAAAGGAAGTGGAAGTCATGAAAAAGTTTAGAAAAAGATTTAAAGAATTTTTAAAAGGAAGGGATAAAAAAGTTTTTTGGGTTTATACTATATTAAGAATACTTGTTATAATTACATTAACTATTCAACTGATTCATGGAAATTTTCATGAAGTTTTCCTTTGTTTATTAACACTGATTCTTTTTGTTATTCCTTTTATTGTAGATGATAAATTTAAGATTACTTTGCCAAATTCCTTAGAAATTAGTATTTTTCTTTTTATCTTTTCATCAGAAATATTAGGAGAAATTCAAAACTTTTATGGAATTTTTCCCCATTGGGATACTCTTTTGCATACAATAAATGGCTTTTTAAGTGCAGCAATCGGCTTTAGTTTAGTGGACATTTTAAATAATAGCAAAAAAATTACTTTTCGCTTATCTCCATTTTTTGTTGTTATTGTCTCATTTTGTTTTTCTATGACTGTAGGGGTATGTTGGGAAATATTTGAATTTAGTGGAGATCAGATTCTTAATATGGATATGCAAAAGGATAGAATAGTAAACCAAATCTCTTCTGTTGAGCTAAATCCTGATCAAAAAAATATCCCTGTAATTATTGATCATATCAGTCATGTAGAGATCCATTATAATCAAAATAAAGTAGTTACTGTTAATGGGTATCTTGATCTTGGAATTATTGATACAATGAAAGACCTAATTGTAAATTTAATTGGAGCTTTAATTTTCTCTATTTATGGGTATTTATATTTAAAAAATAAAGAGAAATATAAAAAAATAGAAAATTATATTCCAAAAAAGAAGGTAATAGAGTAAGTAGTATGATATACTAAGCATAATTGAGGAGGAACAAATGAAAAAGAAGCCAAAAATCATCATTTTGATAGTAGCTTTAATCATGATAATAGGGTTAGTTATTGGTTATTTTATTAATAAAGATCATTTAATGAAAGAAATAAAAAATAAATATAGTACTTATGTTATAACAAATAAAAAAATTAATCTTTATCAATATGCTAATAAAAAGTATATAAAAGAAGGAAAGATATTTGAATCAATTACTTTAGAATTAGAACAGCAAAAAAATCAATATTCTAAATATTTTAAAATAAAAAATAGTAACTATTATCTCTATTATCAAGATATAAAAAAGAAAGGAACCAAATCTTTAAAATACGATATGGCAAATTATTTAGTTTTTAACCAACAAGTAAAGACTAAAAAGAATATAAAATTATATCAAAATGATAAAGAAATACTTCAATTATCAGACAAGTTAGAACTTACTCTTTTGTATAAGGATGATCAATATTACTATATAGAGTACTTAAATCAACTTTTCGCTGTTAAACAAGAAGATGCAAAATTAGCAACAAAGGAAAATACAAAAGAGGAAGAGGCAACTAAAATTAGTGTTTTGTATTATAACGTGAAACCAACAGATGAGATGCTTAAAGAAGAAGAAAAAATGATAGAGCAAAATAAAATTTATACGATTTCTTTGGATGACTATAAAAGATGGTTACAAGGATATATTCGTTTAAAGAAAAATGCTATTTTATTAGTGAGCAAAGATGAAAGTTTTAAAAACGATAAATATATTATCAATTATCCTTCTGATGAAAAAATAAAATTTATTAATAATAATAAAGCCTCAGAAAAAGAAAATAACTTAGAAGAAATATCCACTTACTATGTTACAAATGAAACAAACAATGAATACTTTGGAAAGATATTAAAACAAGAAAGTTTCGAATATCCAAAAAAAAATGTTCCAAAATCAAATAGTAAAAGATCTTTAACAGGAAATGCTACTTCTATTCCTGTAATTAACTATCACTTTTTCTATGATCCTGTTATAGAGACATGTAATGAAGGAATTTGCCTATCTGTTCAAAAATTTGAAGAACAATTAAAATATTTAAAAGAGAATGGTTATAAAACATTAAAAATGGAAGAGTTTCGAAAATGGATGTATGGAGAAATTGAACTTCCAGCAAAAAGTGTTTTATTAACTGTAGATGACGGAGCACTGGGAACAGGCAAACATAATGGTAATAAATTAATTCCTCTTCTTGAAAAATATCAGAGTTATGCAACATTATTTTTGATAACTGGTTGGTGGGGTTATGATAACTATATCTCCCCTAATTTAGATGTAGAATCTCACACCCATGATATGCATACAGAAGGAATTTGTAGCACTGAAGCACGAGGGGCAAAACTATTATGTAGTACTTATGAAGAGGCAATCAATGACTTAAAAAATTCAATATCAGTGACTAAAAGTAATGAAGCTTTTTGTTATCCCTTTTTTGTTACGAATGAAAAAGCAACTAAAGCAGTTCAAGATGTTGGTTTCAAATTAGCCTTTATTGGTGGAAATAGTTATGCAACAAGAAATACAGATAAATATAAAGTACCAAGATTTCCAATTTATTCCTCTACTAGCTTGCAACAATTTATTAATATTGTTGGCTAATCAGCAAATTCGAAAAAATTAATGGAAAAAGTAAACCTTCTAAAATAAAAAATTCAGCTTTTGACTTGAATTTTTTTAGTTTTATTATATAATAGGTAACATATTAATTTTGGGGGAGTGATCACTATGGAAAAAGAAGACAAAATAGTATTTGTAAGTACGGAAATAGTATTATTCCCAAATTCGGAAGTCAGATTTGAATTAGTAGGAACTTATGAAAAGGATCTGTTTAAAAGAATAGGGGAGAATCAAGAATTCCTTTTGGTTAATCCATATGAAAATAATAATTTTCCTGATGTTACAATGTTACCTAAAATTGGTATTCTAGCCCAATTAAAATTATTAATGGATATTCCAAATGGAAAATGTAAAATCACAATAGTAGGATTAAGACGTGTGCAAATTAATCATTACTCTGTTACAGAAGATTTGGTTTATCAAGCAGACGAAGAAGAGTTAGATTATACGATCATAGTAGACGATCATTATAAAAGTCTTTTAATTAAAGCCTTAGATAAGTATATTAGTAAAGTTCCTTATGTATCTAATGCCATTATGAATAAAATAGATGTAGTAGATAATATTACCGACTTATCTGATTTAGTTATTAGCTTCTTACCCTTTAATATGGATAAGAAAAGAAGATATATTTTAGAACTTGATCCACGTAAGAGATGTAAAATGCTAATTGAAGATATGAATGATGACATCCAACTAGTTCTTTTAGAAGAAAAAATTGAAAAAGAAGTAGACAAAGAACTAGAAAATAGCCAAAAAGAATATTATCTTAGACAAAAAATAAATGCCATTCAAAAGGAATTAGGTGATGTTGGAAGTAAAGATAGTGAAGTAGAAAGACTAAAGAAAAAGTTTCACTCTCTAAAATGTCCTCCTAAAATTAAAAGCAGAATTAAATTAGAATTAAATCGTTATGAAAGTACTCCTAGTAGTTCTCCAGAAATTGCCATCATTCGTGATTATTTAGATTGGATGCTTAATCTTCCATGGAATACTTATACAAAAGATAATTATAATTTTAATGATGTCATAAATATTCTTAATGAATCCCATTATGGATTAGATAAAGTTAAAACAAGAATTTTAGAATATTTAGCAGTAAAGCAAAATACAAAAAGCCTAAAAAGTCCGATTATTTGTTTAGTAGGACCTCCAGGAGTGGGAAAAACAAGTTTAGCTTTATCGATTGCTACTGCATTAAATAGACGTGTTTGTAAAATATCAGTAGGTGGTATTAATGACGAAGCTGAAATCGTTGGTCATAGAAGAACCTATGTAGGAGCTTGCCCTGGTAGAGTTATTCAAGGAATCAAAAAAGCGAAAAGTTCTAATCCAGTTTTTATTATTGATGAAATTGATAAAATGAGAAAAGATTTTAGAGGAGATCCTGCTAGTAGTCTTTTAGAAGTATTAGATCCTTCTCAAAATGAACACTTTTCTGATCATTATATTGAAGAAGAATATGATTTAAGTAAAGTTATGTTTATTGCAACTGCTAATTATATTGAACAAATTCCTTATGAACTTCAAGACCGATTAGAAATTATTGAAGTACCAAGCTATACTGAATATGAAAAATTCGAGATTTGTAAAAATTATATTATTCCTAAGGCTTTGGACGAAAATGGAATAACTTTATTTCATGCTCAATTTGAGGATGAAGCAATTATGGATATTATTCGTTATTATACAAAAGAAGCAGGAGTAAGAGAATTACAAAGAGAGATTTCAGCTATTCTTAGAAAGATTGTAAAGAAATTACTTACTAATCAAGATGTTGTTTCTTATCTTATTGATTCTAAAATGATTTTAGAATTACTCGGAAAAAAGAAATATTCTTACAATGAAAATGACTTTCAAAAAAGAATTGGTGTAGTTAATGGGATGGCCTATACTGTCTTTGGTGGAGATATTTTACCAATTGAAGCTACTTATTATAAAGGAAAGGGAAATCTTATTTTAACAGGTAGTTTAGGAGAAGTAATGAAAGAATCCGCTCATATTAGTTTTAGCTATGTTAAAGCTCATGCTAAAAAATTTGGAATTGATTTAGCACTACTAGAAGAAAATGATATTCATATTCATGTACCAGAGGGGGCAGTCAATAAGGATGGTCCAAGTGCAGGAATTACATTAACAACAGTTTTAATTAGCCTTTTTACGAAAAAAAGTATTCCTTCTACGATTTCTATGACTGGCGAAATGACCTTAAGTGGTAGAATATTACCAATAGGTGGAGTAAGAGAAAAAGTAATTGGAGCACATCGAGCAAAAATTAAGACAATTTATTTACCAAAAGAAAATGAAAAAGATTTAGACGATGTAGATTTAAAGATAAGAGAAGAGATTCAATTTGTTTTTATAGAAAATTATCAGCAACTATATCATTATTTATTTCAAAGACAATCTAATTATCCTAAAAAAAGAAGTCCAAAAATAAAAGAAGTCCAAATATAGAGGTGATTTTTAATGGCTATACCAGAATTTCAATGTTTTATGCTACCCGTATTAACAATATTATCTGATGGTAAGAAACATAGTGTTTATGATTGTATAAAAGAAGTAACTAAATATTTTCAATTAAGTGATGAAGAGATGAAACAACTTGTTCCTAGTGGCACTCAAACAATAGTAGCGAACAGAACTTATTGGTCTTTGACTTATTTGAAAAAATCATTATTAATTCAAACAGAGAAAAGAGGAGTTTATGAAATCACCGAAAGAGGAAGGAAGTTATTAAAAACTAATCCTAAAAAAATAGATAAAAAATTGTTATCCCAGTATGAGGAATATCGAAAATTTAGTAATAAACAGCAAGTAAATGATGTAGTAAAACAAATAAAAAATGGGATAGATCGAAATAAAAATCAATCAATAACAGAAAATAATAAAGACATAACAAAAGGTAAATCTAAATCACAAAAAGAAAATATACAAGTAGTTAGTAATACAGTAGAAGAAATTACTCCAGAAGAGAATATTGAAAAAAGATATAGAGAAATTAATGAACAATTAGCCGATGAATTACTTGACATGATCATGGAAAAAGATCCATATTATTTTGAAAGATTAGTTATGGATGTTTTAACTAAAATGGGTTATGGAAATCAAAAGGAAAACTCAGCTATAATCACACCAAAAACCAATGATGGAGGAATTGATGGAATCATTAACCAGGATAGATTAGGACTTGATAAGATTTATGTTCAAGCAAAAAGATGGAAAAGCAAAAAAAAGGTACCAAAAAAAGAAGTTCAAAGTTTTGCTGGAGCATTAGCTGAGAAAAAGTCCAAAAGTGGAATATTTATTACCACTTCGGAGTTTTCTAAGCAAGCTAAAAATGTGGCAAAAAATTTATCTATTAGATTAATTAATGGTAAAGAATTAGTTAATTTAATGATTGAATATAATGTAGGAGTTCAAATTAAATATACATATGAATTGAAAAAAATAGACAATGATTACTTTGAAATGATTTAGTATAAATAAAATTAGACTTTAATAGTCTTTTTTTTGTCTATCCTTCATACTATTTAATGAATGGAGGAAATGTATGAAAAAAACTTTATCTTTTGAAAAAGATTTAACATTCCAAACAATGATTGGTGAAGTTACGACAATATCTTTTGAAGAAGACTTAAAATTTATAGATAAAAGTAATATAGCAGGTAATTTTTATATTAGTGGTCAATATAAAATGACAGAGGCAAGTACATTACTCGAGGATTTTTCTTTTAATATACCAATAGAAATTGCTTTGCTTGAAAATTATGATTTAGAAACTGCAAAAATCAGTATTATGAATTTTACTTACGAAATTATTGATGATGATACATTGAGAAGTAAAGTAGATGTTTTAGTAGAAGGAAGAGAAGAAGTAGTTGTAGAAGAAAAAGAGGAAGTAATAGAAGAGTTAACAGAAAAAGAAGAACAACAAGAGGTGAGAATAATAGAAGAAAAAGAAGATCGTATCGAAAAAGTTGCTGATCTAGAATCTAATAAAGAAGAAATAAATGAAGAAATCATAGAAGAAAGAGAGTGTGACGGAGAAATAAAAGAAGAAGATGAACAAGAACTTCCAATTAAAAAAGAACAGCTAGAAACACATCAATTAGAAAGTATAACACAAGAAATAGAGGAAAAAATAGAAGAGAAAAAACAAACAATAGAAAAAAAAGAGATAGCAGAACAAAAAGTAGAGCAATCATCAAAAAGAGATGATGATGAAAAAGAAACTTCAACTAGTATAAAAGTAAATTCCTTATTTTCTAATTTAAGCGATACTAGTGATACCTTTACTACATATTCTGTATATATTATGCGTGAAGGGGATAACCTAGAAAAAGTAATGGATAAATATAAAGTCAAAAAAGAAGAATTAGAAGTATATAATGATTTGTCAACAATAGAATTAAATTCTAAAGTCATTATTCCAACAAACAGTGATGAATAGTTTTCGAAGTACTATTAGTAAATATCATTTAAAGCCTTATAAATATAAATACATTAATAAGGCTTGTGTTATCTATACAGATCAAGGTAACTTTGTTTTAAAAAAGAGAAAAAGAGAAGATAAAGATAAACTATATGATTATTTATTAGCTAAGAACTTTTCCTTTTTTTTATATCCAGAAAATGACTTAAGTGATCATGATGAAGTTTATCATTATTTAGATGAGGTAGAATTGCCAAAAGAGGAAAAAGCCAAAGATTTAATGATGATCTTGGCCGAGATGCATACTAGAACTACTTCTTATAAAAGTATTAATTTGGATAAGATAAAAAAAGTATATGAAGAAAAAATGGCCACGATCGAATATTTAAAAAAGTATTATCATGATTTAGAAGAAGTGTTTATGATGCATGTTTATAATAGTCCAGAAGAGTATTTACTTTTAAAAAATATGGATAAAATAGCAAATACCTTAGAATATAGTAAAGTATTATTAGAAGAGTGGTATAAATCAATTGTTAAGATAAAAAAAGGAAGGACTACCCTAAACCATAACCATTTAAGTTTAGAACATTTTATTGATGGACGTGATGCCAAACTAATTAATTTTGATTATGCAGAATATAATAGTCCTATTTATGACTTTGTCTATTTTTATCAAAAACATTATAAAGAGTTGGATATGGAAAGTCTATATCGAGTTTATCGACATAAATTTATGCTTACAAAAGAAGAGGAATTATTATTATTCATTGAATTAATTATTCCTGGGAAAATCGTATTTTCAACGAATCATTATTATAATAGTGTACATGTTTATAATTTAATTCAATATTTAGATATTACGAGAAATTTTATTTTAAAAGAGCAAGAGAAATATCAAAAAAGAAATGAAACAAATGAGACATAAAAGAATAATAGCATTAATTCTAGTAGTAATAAATACAAGGATTAAAACTTGCCAAAAAATAATTACTAAAAGGGAAAATAATGCACCTAAATATAGAAGACTGGTTCTTCTTTTTTGTTTACAATAGTTACATCTACAATAGAATTGATGTTTATTTTTTTTCAAAAGACATCACCTATAGTAATTTATGTATTTTAAAGAATTAAGTTCCATGTTATACTAATAATAGGTGAGACGTATGAATATAGATGAATATAAAATTT
>CANRVH010000005.1 GCA_947643225.1 uncultured Clostridia bacterium | reverse complement strand
CTGACATTTTCTCAAAATGATTTTACTGACATTTTCAAGAAATTTTGACAGTGGGTAATTGGCGAAAATAGTTGAAAAATGGAGGCTTTTTATTATGAATAAAATTATTAATTATTTCTTCGATGAGGCAGAAAGTAAATTAATAGTATATTATAGTTTTTTAATTAAACTAATTATCTTATCAATAATTATTTCAGTATTGGTAGTGGTTGCATGACAATTGAAATATCTATTGTACTAGTGTCAATATGAGAAAATAAGCCGTTTTTTAACTATTTTTAAGGTTTAAAGAGGTATATGATTATTATTAATCTAGGAGGTTATCATAAGGAAAATAGGAGTAAAACCAACGGTTAAATTTTAAATGTATCAATGCAAAAGGAAAGGGATTAAATAAGTTTGGATTATAAAAAATGGAAGTAAGTGAAAGTTAAGAATCAATAGTAGGATAATTATAATAAATAAAATGATAAATTAGTGAATATAATATATAAAGGGTGGCACTATTTTAAGGAGAGTGTATGAAAAAGAAAAAATACAAACTGAGAAAGTGGGTAAAAGTATCCATCTTAGTATTATTCGTATTTTTATTATCTCAACCACTTAAGAAAGATTATATATCTAAATCAGTAATCAAGAGGGAAAATTTATTAACTAAGCAGGAGAAAGTTATAATAGCAGAGGGAAAGGTAGAGGAAAAGCTGAGTACAGTCCAGGAACATGTTATGAGGGATTTACAGCATTCATATACAACAAGAATGACTAGTTATTATTCAAATGATGGATATGAAACAGGGTCTATTACAGGAAGTGGCTTAGGAGTAGATGATTTTAGTATTAATGAACATGGTTGGTATACCTATCAAGGTAAACTTGTTATAGCTACTGCTACTGATTACTTATTAAAATATGGTTATAACCTTAGTGAGGGTGT
Organism: uncultured Clostridia bacterium; assembly: GCA_947643225.1. Classification (GTDB taxonomy): domain Bacteria; phylum Bacillota_I; class Bacilli_A; order RF39; family UBA660; genus UBA2730. The sequence continues at coordinate 51,634 of CANRVH010000005.1, read as the reverse complement.
TCATACATATAAATATTATGATGAGTTAACATTAACAATAGATGGGATGGATTATCCAGCTATTGTTCTTGATTCATGTGGAAGTAGTATGAGTAATGGAAGAATAGACTTATTTGTAACAGATAAGGAACATATAAAAGATGTAGAAATAGTAGTAAAGGAATGATTATTATTTATTATTGTTGTAGATAAAATTGAATTTTTAATTAGCTATCTTTTATTATTGGTGATATTCATGTTATAATTGATATAGTAAAATATGATAATTTAGTTAGGAGAAAATATGTATTATAATCAAAGTAGGGAAGAACTAGAAAAAAGGTTAAAGACAAGTTGTGCGGGATTAGATATAGAAGAAGTAGAAAAAAGAAAGCAAAAATATGGTAAAAATAGTTTGCCCAATAAGAAGAAGGAAAGTATATTAAAGATTTTTTTAAGTGAATTTAAAGATCCTATGATTATCTTGCTTTTAGTAGCGATTGTTGTTTCTTTTATTACGGGGGAAATGATTGATGCTTTAGCTATAGTTTTTATTGTTTTGGTTGATGCAGTTTTAGGGACTTATCAGGAAAACAAGGCTAATCATTCTGCTGATTCTTTAGCTAAACTTGTATCATCAAAAGTTAAAGTTATTAGAGAAAATACCATGGAAGTAATCGATGTTGAGGAGTTAACAATAGGTGATTATGTTGTTCTTGAATCAGGTGATAAAGTAAGTGCAGATATGAGAATAGTTGAATCTGATAATTTAATGATTGATGAATCGATTTTAACAGGAGAGAGTATTCAGGTAAATAAAAATAGTCAAACTATTGAAAAAAACAATGTTATTATTGCTGAACAAAGTAATATGGCTTTTTCTGGAACTACAGTTGTAAAAGGTCGAGCTAAGGCAATTGTCGTTGGTATTGGTATTAATACAGAGATTGGAAAAATAGCTGATAGTCTAACTCGTTCTATTGAGGAAAAGTCTCCTCTTACTATAAGAATAGAAAAATTGTCTAAGCAAATTAGTATATTAATTTTAATCGTTGCTTTTGTGGTTGCTATTTTATTATTTATTAAAGGTGTTGCTTATCATGAGATATTTTTATCTGTTATAGCCTTAGCAATTTCAGCTATGCCAGAAGGGTTACCTTTGGCTTTAACTATGGCCCTTACTATTGCTTCTAATAAGATGGCTAAAAAGAATGTTATTGTTAGAAAATTAAAATCTGCAGAGTCATTAGGAAGTTGTACAGTTATAGCATCTGATAAAACAGGAACTTTAACTGTTAATGAACAAACGGCTAAGAAAATTCTTTTACCTAATTATAATGAATATCATATTGAAGGTAGGGGATTTAGTTTTGAGGGAAAGGTAGACGGTGAAAGGATAGAATTAGCTCAAGAACTAGCTTTGCTTGGGGTAATTAATAATGAAGCTGATGTTAGTGAAAATCATCATATTGGGGATTCTATAGATATTGCATTTAAGGTTTTAGGAAGAAAAGTAAATGTTCAAGAAGAACAAATCAAAAAGATACAGGTTATTCCTTATGAGTCAGAAAGTCAATATTCTGCTGTTTTTTATGAAAAAGATAATGAGGTATATTGTACAGTAAAAGGATCATTAGAAGTTGTTCAGTCTTTTTGTCAAGATATTGATTTAGTTGATGATGATATTCGTTCTAATTTGTTAGAAAAACAAAATGAATTTTTAGCGAGTGATGGATACCGAGTTATTGCTATTGCTAATGGTAAAGTAAAAAAGCAGATTAAATATAGTCCTGAGGATATAAGAGGATTAACTTTTATGGGAATGGTAGGTTTTATTGATCCTATAAGAAAGGAAGTGATTCATTCACTTGAGGAGTGTCATACTGCAGGAATAAAAGTGTGTATGATAACAGGAGATCATCCATTGACTGCTTTTTCTATTGCGAAGGAGTTAAATATTGTTGGTTCTTATGATGAAGTTGTAGAGGGAGTTACTATAGCTGAGGAATTAAAAAAGGGTGATGTTCATTTTGATCAGTTTATTCGTCAAAAAAAGGTTTTTGCTAGAGTTACTCCATTAGAAAAGTTAAAAATAGTTGAGTCGCTAAAAAGACAAGGCGAGTTTGTTGCTGTTACAGGAGATGGTGTCAATGATGCCCCCGCTTTAAAAGTGGCCAATATTGGTATTGCTATGGGAAGTGGAACTGATTTAGCAAGGGAAACTGCTGATATGATTATTGTAGATGATAATTTTAAGTCAATTGTTACAGGAATTAAGGAGGGAAGAGTTGCTTATTCTAATATTCGTAAGATTATATTATTTTTGATTTCTTGTGGATTGGCAGAGGTCATATTCTTTTGCTTATCGATTATTATTGATTTACCTATGCCGTTGGTTGCTATTCAATTATTATGGCTTAATATGGTAACTGATGGTATTCAGGATTTTGCTTTATCCTTTGAACAGGCAGAAAGGGGTATTCTTAGGGAATCACCTAGAAGTCCTAAAGAGTCGATTTTTAATCAAGATTTAATTCAAGAAATTATAATATCAGGTTTGGTTATTGGTGGTATTGTTTTTCTAGTTTGGTATATTTTATTAAAATGGTTAAATGTAGAATTATCTGTTGCTCGTGGTTATATTATGGCTTTAATGGTATTTATTCAAAATATTCATGTCTTTAATTGTAGAAGTGAAACTCATTCTGCTTTTAGTATTCCTATAAAAAGTAATTTGTTGATTGTTGGAGGAGTATTTTTTTCTATTTTATTGCAAGTAATTGTGATGGAGACTCCAATACTATCAAAATTTTTACAAACTACATCTGTTCCTTTTCTTCACTTAATTTATTTGTTTTTGATTGCATTAATTATTTTAGTTGTGGTAGAAATATATAAAAAGATTATTCGGTTAAAAAATAGTTAGTAATAAAATAGTGCAATTTTTGAGTCGTATTTTATTAAACCTGGATATAAAACATTGATTTTAAATATGATGATTTTGATGAAGTGATAAAAAAATAAGGTTAATCGATTATTGTAGCAAGTATTGGTTATTAGAAGAAAGAATGATCATTTTATTTTTTGTTATAGTAGTAATAAAGTAAAATTATATTATGTAGATGATTTATGTAAAATTAGATAGATGTCTTGTATTTTATAATTGTTTAAATTTTGGATAGGAAAACTATCTAATTTTTTTCTTGAACCGATGTTGAAAAAAGGGAAAGTATGTGTTAATATAGTTTATATAGAATAAAATTGGGGTGATATGATGGAAACTAGTATTAAGTTCATATATGATTTTCCGTATGTTAAACAAATAATAGGATATTTACTAATTCCTTTTTTAATTTTTATTATCTTGTGTAGTATAATTTTGCTTATTTATTCTGCTAAGCATAAAGATCATAAGGATCCTATTTACCAATATAGAATTAATTTAGCTAGTCTTATTGTTAGTATCTTACTTGTCCTTGTTTTTTTAGCTATTCTTGTAGGTTTTGCTCTTGCACTTAAACAACAGGTAGATCAGATGAGTGGCAAGTATGTTGTTTCTTATGTTGTTTTTGGAGCACCAATAGTACCTGTAATTGCACTTCTTGTTTTATTTATTAAGATATTCAAATTAATAAAAAATAAACCAAAAAGGGAAGAAATAGTTCAAATAGAAGAAAATTCAACTATAATGGTTCAAGAACCTGATAATAATCAGGTTCAGATGCAGAAAGATATAAATGTAATGATGCAAGAACCTGATAATAATCAAGTTCAAATGCAGAAAGATATAAATGTAATGATGCAAGAACCTAATAATAATCAAGTTCAAATGCAGAAAGATATAAATGTAATGATGCAAGAACCTAATAATAATCAAGTTCAAATGCAGAAGGATGCAACTGCAATGGTTCAAGAGCCCAATAATATTCAAATTAGGATACAAGAAATACCTAAGATTGAAATTCAAGAAGAAAAAGAGGATATAGAGTTATTATAATGAAGAGTCATATAAAAAATATTATATTTATTTTTTTGCTAATTATTCTTATTGTTTTACCACCGTTATTTAGGATATTTTTCCCAAGGGATAAAACCTTTATAGAAGAGCAAAGATTAATATGTAGTTTAAAGGTAGAACACTATCAGATTACTTTTCAGACTACTTATAAAAATTCACAGGTAGATCATATTCAAATTCAATATGCTGATTTAAGTATTCCCAAAGAGAATCTTTATTTTTCATCGTTTGCTAGTCAGATTAATTATTTTTGTGGTTTAAAAGACAGTACATATCGTTATATTAATAGTGATGTTATTATTACTTTGAATCAGAATGTTTATCAATCTAATTCTCATGATCAGACAATTAAAAATATGTATAAACCATATTCATCATTAAAAAAATACTATGAGAAAATTGGTTATCAATGTAAATAGTAGTATTTTGTAAAGATTAGTTCTTTGTTTTTGATTTTTAAAATAGGAATCTTTACTTTTTCTTTGTTGCTTAAATCTTTAAGTAACAATTTTTTGCTTTTAAGAACACTATCAATATACATATAATCACTATTTACTTTTAGAACTTTGTGTAGATCATTTTCAGCAATTACAATAGAGGTTTCTTTATTAAATTCTTTCTTTTTTCGGGCATAATTTCTTAGCTCTATAACAACTTCTTTTTTATTTTTATTACTAATTATTATATTTTGTACTTTTTTAAGATAAATTTTTTTAGGTGAATGATTGATGATATTGTTGAATGCCTTTTCTAGGTTTTTTGAATTACCTGTTCGATATTTGTAGTTATAATTTACTCCATTTTCTTTTTTAGTGGGAATGATTTCTTGCATTGTTACTTTATAAGTATTTTCATTTTTTTCAATTGTGATATTACTAATAATAGAAAGACTATTTAATTCTTCATATTTAGTACAGGCTGTGCACAATATAATACTTATTATAAGGTAAATTATTTTTTTCATCTAAAATTCCCCCTTTTTAGATTGTTAGTAAGTAAAGGATTTCTATATTTATCTCCTTTATTTTCTTCTTTTAAGAATGTGTCTTTCATTTCTTTTCTATTAAAGGGAATAAATGGTGCGAGATAATGGCGACCAAAACATTTAAGAGTAGCTAGTCGAATGAGAAGAATTATTAAACCAATAATCACTCCTTCTAAGCCAAAAAAGGCTGCTAAGAAGATCATGATCAAGCGCCACCATCTAATAGCACTAACTAGTTCTATTGAATTGAAAACGAGCCCAGAAATTGCTGATATTGCAACAACAATAATCATAATAGGTGAAATAATTCCTGCTGAGACGGCTGCATCTCCTAAGATTAAACCTCCTAATATAGATACAGCATTACCACTAGTAGAGGACATTCTAATGTCACTTTCTCTTAAAATTTCAAAACTGATCATCATTAAAATTGCTTCTATAATTGCTGGAAAAGGGACGGATTCTCGTTGAGCTTTTAAAGAAAGGAGAAGATCGAGGCTAATTAAATCATGATTATGAGTTGTGACCATAATGTAGAAAGCAGGAATAAAAATAGCAATAAAAAAGGCAATTAGTCTAATGATCCTAATAAAGGATATATTAATGGGTTTTTGATAGTAGTCGTCAACAGTATGAAAAAAATCAATAAAAAAATTCGGCATAATTAAAACATAAGGACTAGTATCGACTAAAATAGCGACTTTTCCTTCTAAAAGAGCCATACATACTTTGTCAGGCCTTTCTGTTGTCATAATAGTAGGAAAAAAACTAGAGTTTTTCGACTCCAAATTTTCCTTTAAATAAGTAGAGTCAAGAATTCCATCAATATCTATTGTCGAAAGTTTTAATTTTACTTGTTCAATTAAATCTTCATCTACGATTCCTTTAATGGATAGGATACCAACTCTTGTTTTAGTAACTCTACCAATTTCTAAATCTCGGCATTCTAAATTAGTGGATTTTATTCTTCTTCTAATTAATCCTAAATTAGTATTAAATGTCTCAGAAAAAGCATCTTTACTACCCTTGATACTAAGCTCTGATTCTACAGTTGCTACTCCTCGGTCAAGATTAGCTCTCATTTCAATTGCTGTAATTTTATTCGTGATAATCACTAAAAAGCCATTATTAACATAGTTAAAAATTTCATCTTCTTTAATTTCTTTTAAATTACAATCTGGAAGTACGTTTTCTAAATGACGTAGTTCTTTTCCTTTTAAAGTAATTAAGTTTTCTAAAATGAAATCACTACAGTCACTGGTAGAGACTAATACTTCATTAAAGATTACCCATACTTCTTTTCGATCAATAGTAATAGGTTTATAGATATAGTCATTACTATGAATTGTTTCTTTTTTTAGTTTATCTATAAGCATAGTGATTTTCCTCCATTATTAGTATGGAAAAAGAAAGAAAAATTATGTATAATAGATTTGGTGAAGAGTAGTGAATGTACAAATTAAAAAATTGGATGATTTTGGCAGAGGAATAGCTTTTATTGATGACAAAATTACATTTATTCCTTATGTATTAGAAAATGAACTAGTAGAATATAAAATTACTGAAAAAAGGAAAAAATATAATCAAGCAGAAGCATTATCTATTTTTGAAAAAAATGAAAATAGAATAGAAACTAGATGTCCATATTTTTTTGTTTGTGGAGGTTGTTGTTTACAACATATGAATTTGCTTTTAGAAGAACAATTTAAGAAAGATAAAGTGATCAATATCTTAAAAAAATTTGCTGGGATTGAATCTTATAATTTAAATTTTATAGGAGGAGATCGTTATTTTTATCGAAATAAAATTACCTTAACAGTAGAGAATGGAAAAATAGGTCTATTAAGGGAAAGATCCAATCAATTAGTAGAAATTGATCGATGTTATCTTGTTCATGAGCAGTTAAATGATATTATAAAAGTATTGAAGGTTTTAGTACGAAAGGAGATGGGAATATCAAAAATTATGTTAAGACTTGGTTATCGAACGAATGAAGTGATGATGGCTATTGTTGGTAAAGTAAAACATATTGATGATTTTCTAGCACTTTCAGATAGTTTAATTGTTAATCAAAAAGTTGTCTCTAAAAGATATATCTCTTCTTATATTATGGATAAAAAATTTTGTGTTGGATCCTCTTCTTTTTTTCAGGTTAATGATCAAGTTGTAGAGTATTTATATCAGGAGATAATTAATCAAATCAAGCATTTAAATTCTAAAAGGGTGTTAGACTTATATTGTGGTGTAGGAACAATTGGAATATCCCTTTCTCCTTATGTAGATGAAGTTGTAGGAATAGAGGTAGTGAAAGAGGCAATAGAAGATGCTAATTACAACAAAGAAATTAACGATATTCGAAATATCCGTTTTATTCATTCTAGAGTAGAAGATATTTTGGATCAGTTGCCTACCAATTATGATACAATTATTATAGATCCTCCAAGAAGTGGGCTAGATCGAAAAACAAGAGACTTCTTAAAAAGGATAAATTCAAAATATATAATTTATATATCTTGTGATCCTATTACTTTTGCTAGAGATTTAAAGGATTTAAAAGAGAAATATCAACTTTTAAGTATCAAGTTATTTAATATGTTTCCAGGAACTTATCACGTTGAATGTCTATCGTTATTAAGTTTAAAAGATGTTTAGTAATATTCTTTTAAAAGAAAGAGTATCGTTTTCCATACTAGATTAATCGCACAGATTTTGTTAGTAAAGAGGTAAATATGAAAAATTATGGTGGTAAAGCTAATTCATTATTAAAATTGAAAGAAAATAAGATAAATATTCCTGAATTTTTTATTATAGATGAGCAAGAGTATATTCAATTTTTAAATGATAATTATTTAGTTAAAAAAATAGAATCGTTGTTTGAAGAAAAGAAAAATGAAGAAATTATAAGAAATATTTTAAATGGTAGCTTTGATGATAAGTTCATTTTTAAAATAAAAAAAGAATTTAGAAAATTAAATTGTCAAAAAGTATCAGTTAGGTCTTCAGCATCTAATGAAGATGGAAATTTTAAGTCATTTGCTGGGCAATATAATACATATTTAAATATTGATGAAGATAATTTGGAAAAGAGCATAAAAAAATGTTGGTGTTCTTTATATGAAAAAAATATATTGGAATATGAGGAAAGTCCAAATATATTTGGAATGAATGTAATAGTTCAACAAATGGTTGATGCTGATTTTGCGGGGGTTGCTTTTTCTATTGATCCTACGGATGATAAAAATAATTATTCTGTTATTGAAATTGTAGAAGGTTTAGGCGAGGAATTAGTTTCGGGTCAAAAAACTCCCAATAAATTTTTAGTAAGAAGGCAAACATCGAATATTGATTTAAAGATTGGAACGATAAATATAGATCATCAAATTATCGTTGATTTAGAGAAAATAATATTAAAAATTGAAAAAATATATGGTTTTCCTGTTGATATAGAGTATGCGATTAAAGGTGGTGAAATATTTATATTGCAAGTAAGACCGATTAGTAAAATGATAAAATCTATAAAGCCATTTTCTTTGTCTATAACGAGACCTCATTCAATTATTGAGCAGGAAATATATTTTAAGGGCGAGTTTTATGGAATTAAAAATTTAACAAGAGGTCTTTATTATTTCAAACCACTGTTTATTTATCGTTCCTATTATGAAACAGTTGAAATTTATTATAATTATTTAGATCTTGAAGAGGATCCAAGACTAATATATAGAGAGCTTGATTTTCATTATGATGAATTGTTGGATCGATATCATATTGCAATTAAAAATATAGAAAAAATTAATACAAAAATAAAAAGTGAAAAAGTTGATATAGAAGAAATAAGTAGATTGTTGATTAGTCTATATCCTTTTAGTAGTTTAGGTCAATTGGCAGGTCATTTTCATGATATTACGAAAAGAGTTAAAGAGATATTTTTGGAGTATAGAGATCATTATGATCATTTTATTCATGAGACTTGTATACTTTTAGAAGAGAGGATAAGAGATGAATTAAGTGAAAAGTATCAAAATTATATTTCATTTTTAACTTTGAAGGAGATAGTCAATCAAAAATTTCCCTCAATAAAAGATTTAGAAGAAAGAAGTAAGGGTTATATTTATTTTGGTCAATTATATACAACGGATAATTACAAAAAATGGTTAGAAGATAATCATATGTGTATAATTGATGAGGAAGAGGAAACTGATGGTTTAAAAGGAGAAATTGCTTGTTCTGGAAGTGTAAGTGGAAGGGTTTGTAAAGTTTTTAGTGAAAAAGATTTTAAAAAGTTTAAAGATGGGGATATTTTAGTGACACCAATGACTGTTCCAAAGTTTATTGAAGTGATTAAAAGAGCAAAGGGGATAATTACAGATGAAGGGGGAATTACATGTCATGCAAGTATAGTTGCCCGTGAACTTCAAATACCTTGTATAGTTGGTTGTAAAAGAGCTACTAAAGTATTAAATGATGGTGATTTTGTACAAATGGATGGTAGTACAGGAATAATAAAAGTAAAATGATTTATATGTAAAAATTGTTAAATAATGAGGTGATGAAATGAAAAATGAGTTATATTCGTATCAGAGAGAAGCGGTGGAGAAGATTGTTCATTTCTTTTATTCTGATTTATTCAGTGGAAGTGTGATTCTTCCAGCAGGAGTTGGAAAATCAGTTATTATTGCAACGGTTATTGAAAAAATTTTAAAAAATGATCGTACTGCTCGAATATTGATTTTTTGTTCTCATAATGAAATACTTCAGCAATATAGAAAAATAATTGATCAATCTGTTATCGTATTATTAGCTGATTCTTTATTAAATATTAAAAAAGGGAATGTCTTTTTGTGCTCTGTTCAGGATTTATTACTTGTTCCTTTTGATCAAATTGAAAAAAATTCATTTGATTTAATTATTTATGAAGATGTGGATCGTTTCTATTTGAATAAGAGGGATCTTTTTATAAAAGGTGATTCTAAAACAAAATATCTAGAAATTACTAATCGTAAAGGTAATAGAAATAGGTTTAATCGTTTTTTTCAACCTATTTATGAATATCGTATGTCGGAGGCTTTTGAGGATGGAGTGATTCACCAATCTCTAGAAAAATCATTTATTACTAATTTCTTTATTTCATTACTGAAATATTTAGGGTATTTAGATATCGTATGTGAAAAGCAGATCAATTCTCAACATCAAAAGTATTGTATTGATGTGATGGCTAAGAAGGATGGAATGTCTTATTTATTTGAAGTAAAGACTTATCGGGATTCTATTGTTTCTTCTTCGTTAGTTAAACAGGCAATTCATCAAGTAGAAAAAATAAAACAAAATATAGAAGGAAATATTTGTTCTGTTTTAGTAATGAATTGTATTGTTGATTCAGGTTTTAAAAAGAGAGCTTATGATGAGAAACAAATAGAAATTTGGGATATTTGTAATATTCTTTATTTGGTCCAATCTTCGCAGGATTTAATGAATAAACTTTGTAATATTATGCCATACTCTGTAACTGGTATAGAAAAACAGGCTTTGTTATCTAGTCAGAAAAGTATTGAAAGTATTATTCAGGATTCTAAAGTTTCTTATTATCAGATATTTGAAAAGAGACTTAAAAATTGTCCAGCAGGAAAAGAAGAAAATACAAATTATGAGTATCAAAATATTTGTAATGATATTATTTTATATCTTTTTTCTGGAGAATTTTTGCAAAAATCATTTCAACATAGAACAAAAGATAATATGTTTCAGATGGATTTATTGTGTTCTTTGAAGGGAACAACAGAGTTTTGGAAGTTTTTAATTCAGTTCTATCATACAAAATTTGTTGTTTTTGAATATAAAAACTATTCGGATCTTGTCCCTCAAAATTCAATTTACATTACACAGAAGTATTTATTTTCATCCGCATTGAGGAATGTAGCTTTTGTTATTTCTCGGCACGGTTTTCATGAAAATGCTTATTTTGTTTCTATGGGGATTTTAAAAGATGAGAAACAATTGATTATTGATCTGACTGATGAAGATCTATTAATTATGATTGCTTTAAAAGAAAAAGGGGAGGAACCATCAGATTATTTATTAGATAAGATAGAGAAACTTCTAATGTCTATGAGTATATAGCTAGTTCATAAATAGTCATAATAATGGAAAAATGTTTATGGAAAAATATTTGGAAAAAGATTATATAATAAGGGCAATGAGTTTTTATCGGGTAACAGAAATTGAGAACATATTGAAACTGTTGGTTATTGTTTCTCATAACTCTGTGCTTCAAGATAGTATTATTTATTATCATCAATTATTATTTGTTGATAATACAGAATATTATAAAATACTCAAAAAATATGATGAAGATTTGAAAAATAATAAGAGTTTAAACGGAATTATTCTTCTTACTGGATATTTTCTTCATTTAAAGAATATGCAAAGAAGAAATTTTGATTTGTGGCAGGTAGAAAGACAGATTTATGTTATTCATTCTATTTTGAAAAAGAAGGAAGTGAGTTTTGATGATTTACAGTGGGGAGCTAGGTTGATAAGAGGAAATTTAATCGAGATTGGCCCTCTTCAATATGAACTAGTTTATCAAACCCCAAAATATTTGGAAAGTTATGCTTCAAAGAGTTTATTTAAGATTCATATTCCTTATAATAAAGAACTGAATTTAGATGATGTTAGCAATTCGTTGGAAAAGGTTGATTCTTTAATTGAAAAGTATTATCAAGAAATTGATCTTGAAGAGGTTATTTATTATACAGATAGTTGGCTTTTAAGTCCAGAATTACTTCAAATTTTGGATGATGATAGTCATATTATTCAATTTCAAAAGAAATTTCAATTGGTGGGATTAGTGGAGGATCAAGCTTCATTTTTAAAATTTGTTATTCATAATGAAACAAGACAAAATACTTTGTTACAGAGAGGGATTGGATTGTATTTAAAGAAAGGGATTCCCTTACATTCTGGTGTTGGAGTATTAGTTAGAGAGCAAAAGGCAAATAATAGAATATAATAAAGATAGTTGACTTTATTCTTATTTTTATTATATACTTTTTATTGTTAGCCCCCTAACAAAAAATGAAGGTGTGAGAGAAATGATGAGGAAATCTGTATTATTTGAATTGAAAGAAATAGATTTATTGATAGCAAGAGAGATTATGCATCATACTAAAATATCAGAAAATCTACCTTTGTCACCAGTACAGGCTAGAATCATTAATTATCTTTTAGAACATAAAAATGAAAAAGTTTATCAGAGAGATTTAGAAAAATTTTTAGGTCTTAGGAGATCGACTATTTCTGGTGTGTTACAGACAATGGAGAGGAATAACATGATTAAGAAAATAGCTGTTCAAGAGGATGCTAGAGTTAGGCAGGTTATCTTTACTGAAAAAGCGATAAGTAAAGAAAAAGAAATACAAGAAAGTTTAAAAAAAATAGAGAATCAGCTTGAGAAGGATATTTCTAGAAAGGATTTAGAAATATTTTTAAAAGTTATTCGTCAAATTAAGAAGAATTTAAGTGAAGGGAATGAGTAGATGTTTAAGTTATTTAAGAATTTTCACAGAAAAGATGTTGGATTGATTATTGTCTGTATTCTTTTAATTATTTTTCAGGTATGGTTAGATTTAAAATTACCTGATTATATGTCAGAAGTTACTGTTTTGGTTCAAACAGAGGGAAGTAAAATATCTGATATTTTAGTACAAGGTAGTTATATGTTAGTTTGTGCTTTAGGAAGTTTAATTTCTGCTATTATTGTTGGGTATTTGGCTTCTTTAATTTCTGCTACTTTTTCTAAGAATATTCGTAAGAAAGTATTTGAAAAGGTCCAAAGTTTTGGAATGGAAGAAATTAAATTATTTTCTACTAGTAGTTTGATTACTAGGTCAACTAATGATATTACTAATATTCAAATGTTTATTTCTATGGGCTTACAAATGATGATTAAGGCTCCTATTGTAGCAGTATGGGCAGTTTTAAAGATTTTAAATAAAAGTTGGGAATGGAGTGCTTTGACTGGTGTTGCAGTTTTAGTATTAATTGGTACAGTTGTTTTATTAATGGTTACAGTTCTTCCTAAGTTTAAAATTGTTCAAAAGTTGATTGATAATATTAATGGTTTAACGCGTGAAAATTTAACAGGAATACGTGTGATTCGTGCATTTAATGCGGAAAAATATCAGGAAGCGAAATTTGAAAAAGGTAATATGATTTTAACAAATACTCAATTATTTAATCAGAAAATGATGTCTATTATGGCTCCTGTTATGTATTTAATTATGAATTTGTTAACACTAGGAATTTATTTTATCGGAGCAAACTTAATTCATCAAGCACTTTTGGCCGATAAAATAGGTTTATTTAGTGATATGGTAGTATTTGTATCCTATGCGATACAAGTGATTATGTCATTTTTAATGCTTGCGATGATTTTTATTATGTATCCAAGAGCAGCAGTTTCTGCTGAAAGAATTAATGAAGTTATCTATACTAAAGTGAAAGTATTAGATGGTGAAGGAAGAGAAAATTGTAAAGTAAAAGGAAAAGTGGAATTCAAACATGTCTCTTTTAAATATCCTGATTCAGATGAATATCTTTTAAAAGATATATCTTTTACAGCTAATATGGGAGAAGTTGTTGCATTCATTGGTTCAACAGGAAGTGGTAAAAGTACATTGATTAATTTAGTACCTAGATTCTATGATGTAACAGATGGAGAAGTATTGGTTGATGATGTTAATGTTAAAGATTATACATTAGAGGAACTTCACGATAAGCTTGGTTATGTTCCTCAAAAGGCAGTTATGTTTAATGGAAGTATTCATTATAATGTTAGCTATGGAAAAAATGGTAAGAAAAAGATTACAGATGAAAAAGTCAAGGAAGCAATTAGAGTAGCTCAAGCTGAGGAATTTGTTTTAAAAATGTCAGATCAATATAATCATAATATTTCTCAAGGAGGAATCAATGTATCTGGTGGTCAAAAACAAAGATTAGCTATTGCTCGTGCCATTGCTAGGGATCCAGAAATTTATATTTTTGATGATTCTTTTAGTGCCCTTGATTATAAGACCGATTATTTACTTCGTAGTAAATTGAAGGAGTATACAAAAAATGCTACTAGTTTAATTGTTGCTCAAAGAATCGGAACGATTATGAATGCAGATAAAATTATTGTTTTAGATGCTGGAATTTGTGTGGGAATGGGGACGCATCAGGAATTACTTAAAAGTTGTAGTGTTTATCAAGAAATTGCCTATTCACAACTTTCAAAGGAGGAGTTAGAACATGAATAGTGAAGAAAAAAAAGTGAATTCTAAACCTCATATGGCAGGTCCTAGGGGAAGAGGGGGAGCAGGAGAAAAACCAAAAAATTTAAAATCTGCTCTTAGAAAGATGATTAAATATCTTCATCGTTTTGTTCCTTTAATTGTTATTGCTTTAGTTCTTTCTTCTTTAAGTTCAGTATTTTCTATTATTGGTCCGAATAAATTAAGTGATTTAACAGATAAAATTTCTAAGGGGTTAGTAATTAATGAAAGGAACTTAAAGTTAGTTAGTCAGGGAATATCTAATAAGTTAGAGGAAAAACGTATTCAGAAAATTTCTAAAGATATTATTTGTATTGATCTTAATTCAGAAGTTGTTAGAGAAATTTTATTATCAGATGATATATCTCATGATGATAAAATGAAATTTCAGGAAGTCATGAATACTATTAATGATCAGAATATGATTAGTCAAATTACTTCTTTACCAAAGGCTATTCAAAGGATTGTCTTTAAAGATAGTAGTTATCAAGGTAAGATTATATCTAAAGATGATCAAATCAAGTATTTAAGTTTAATTGCTCAAATAAAGGATGAAAAGGAAGCCGTTAAGACAGTGCATCATATTCCTTCAAGTATCCAGGACATATTTTTACCAACATTTACGGTTCAAAAGAAAAAGATTACGACTAGTGATCAACTTCAATTTTTAGAGATGATGAGTAAAGTTGAAGATTTTGAAAATCCGACTAAAATATATAAGGAGTTGGATAGGCTTCCTCAAAGTATTTATGATTTAATTAAGCCTAATATGGATTTCCAATATATTAAAGGTCTTAGTTTAGTTTTACTTATTCTTTATCTTATTGGTGCATCTTTTAATTTTATTCAGGGTTTTATTATGGCTATTGTGTCCAATCATTTTGCTCAGGAGTTAAGAACGAAGATTTCTATTAAAATTAATCGACTTCCTTTAAAATATTTTGATCAAAATAGTTATGGTGATATTTTATCTAGAGTAACCAATGATGTCGATACAATTGGATTTTCTATGTATCAAAGTTTAGGTTCTTTAGTAGGAGCGATTACTTTATTTATTGGTTCTATTATTATGATGTTTGGAACGAATTGGATTATGGCAGTAACCGCGATTTTATCTTCTTTACTTGGATTTATTTTGATGTTTGTTATTTTAGGAAAATCACAGAAATACTTTATGGCAAGGCAGGTAGAACTTGGAAAATTAAATGGTCATATCGAAGAGATTTATTCTTCTCATCATGTTGTAAAAGCATATAATGGAGAGAGGGAGTCTTCATTAAAATTTGATGAGTTAAATGATCGGGTTTATGAATGTAATCGAAAAAGTCAATTTCTATCTGGATTAATGCAACCTATTATGGCCTTTATTGGTAATTTTAGTTATGTTGCTGTTTGTATAGTAGGGGCTTTACTTGTTATCAATAATCATATTACATTTGGTGTTATTGTAGCATTTATGATTTATGTTCGTTTATTTACTACTCCACTTTCTCAGATTGCTCAAGGAATGACACAACTTCAAACAACTGCTGCTGCAAGTGAAAGGGTGTTTGAATTTTTAGAGGAGGGAGAAATGGAGGAGGAAAGTCATTTAACTAAGGTACTTACTAATCAAGAGGCCAAAGGCAATATTGAATTTTCTCATGTTAAGTTTGGTTATAACGAAGATAAGATTGTTATTAAAGATTTTAATTGTAAGGTTAAAAAAGGTCAGAAAATTGCTATAGTAGGACCAACTGGTGCAGGAAAGACTACTATGGTTAATCTTTTGATGAAGTTCTATAATATTAATTCTGGTGATATTAAAATTGATGGTATTTCTATTAAAGAATTAACTAGAGAAAATGTTCATCAGTTATTTGTAATGGTTTTGCAAGATACTTGGTTGTTTAATGGTACAATTAGAGATAATATTAAATATAATCAAGAAGAGGTTAGTGATCGAGATATTTGGAAGGCTTTAAGGACAGTTGGGGTTGATCACTTTGTGAAAACTCTTCCTAATGATTTAGATTATGAGATTACAGATAATGATTCGATATCAGTTGGACAAAAACAGTTACTTACTATTGCTCGTGGAATGATTGAAAATGCTCCTTTCCTAATTCTTGATGAAGCAACTTCGTCTGTTGATACAAGGACAGAGGAATTGGTTCAAAAGGCGATGGATAAATTGACAGAAGGTAAAACTAGTTTTATTATAGCTCATCGTTTATCTACTATTAAGAATGCCGATATTATTTTGGTCATGAAAGAAGGTAATATTATTGAGCAGGGAAGTCATAGTGAACTTATTAAGAAAAAAGGTTTCTATGCTGATTTATATAACTCACAATTTGAAAGTTAGGTATGATGAGATATGATAAAATTTTAATGGTTGATCTTTTATATAGTTGTCTATAAAAAAGTGGCATAAGAACAAAAATAGTATGGCATTTAAAGGGGGATAACTAAATAAACTATGGTGATTAATAATTAAATTTTTAAAATTATATGAACGATATTGATTATTTTGTCTGAATGGATGATACTATGAGTTGGATAATTTTCTTTTGTAAAAGTAGTTTGTAGAGTTTGAATAACAAGCTCTTTTTTATATCGTGTTTAATTATTCTAAGTAAGAGTATAAGTCTATAAAGAAAGATAAATCTATCTTTCTTTTCTAGTTTTGATGGAGGTAATATTTTTTCCTTAAATCGGATAAGGATATGTAAAGTAAGAATGATAACAGTAGAGGAAACCGAAAATTTAGGGTGTCGATTTTCTAAAAGTGGTACTTATCTAATGATGTACAATTATTTACAAGCTTCTGAATATTTGGTTTTGGCTTCTAATCCAGTATCTATTTTATTTTATAATACTATGGATTATAGTTTTTATTATGATGTAGTGGCTTCAGCTATCTATGATGGTTCTAGTAGTGATAGTTCATCATCTCATGATAAATATACAGAATTTTAATGTATTCTGAAAATTATTTTTTGGGTATTCTAAAGTAAAAGGTTGATCCTTTATTAATTATAGATTTAACTCCATATGAATAATGATGTTCTTCTAATATTTTTTTTACAATAGATAAACCTAGTCCTGTACCAATTAAATTTCTTTTATGTTTTTTCTTATTTTTATAATATTTATCCCAAATATAGGGAAGTTCCTCTTTTTTGATTCCTATACCTGTATCTATAATTTCGACTAAGATATCATTTTTTTCTTGTACTCTAATTTTAATTAAGTTATCTTTTCCTGTATAATTAATTGCATTGTTAATTAAATTATAGATTACCTGTTCTATTTTCTTTTTATCTGCTTTAATTAAGATTTTTTTCTTTTGATGAATAAATTTAAAATTATAACCTTCTAATTCTTTAAAAACATCATATCTTTTTAGAATGTTATTAATGAGATCAATTAAATCAAATTCTTCTATTTTTAATTTTTCAATTTCCGATTGCATTTTAGATAGTGTTAATATATCGTTGACTAGAATGGTTAAACGATCTGTTTCTTCGATAATCGTATTTAAGTTTTTTTCTCTTTTTTCTTGATGATTAGTGTTTAAATCTCTTGCCATTTCAGCATATGCTTTAATCATAGTTAAAGGAGTTTTTAAATCATGGGAAACATTAGCCATTAAATCTTTTCTTAATTCTTCTGTTTTAGCCATTTCATCTTTAGCATAGTTTAATGTTTTAACAAGATTATTAATTTCTTCAATATTTTCACTAGTTTTAAATTCGACGTTATAATTTCCTGTTGCTAAAATCTTGGTTGCCTGATTGATTTTTATAATCGGTTTTGAGATTTGTTTTGAAATGTAGTATGCGATGATAAAAGAGAGAACAAGAACGATGATGGTAACATAAATTAATTGATTTTTTAAAATTTTTGTTGAAGAGTCCATTGGTTCAATAGATGTATTAATAAAGGCATATTCATCGTTATCTAATTTAACTGCATAAATTAAGATATTATTTTTAAAACGGGGATTTTCCAATTCATATATTTGTTTATTTTTATCACTGATAATGAAGTCTTGTTTATAGGTATAGCTATTTTTATAGTCTATCATACATCCACTTGAGGTAATAGAAGATATATGAGTAGAGTAGCTTGTATTATCTGTTATTTCAATGCAAATATTTTTATCATAAGTAATATTATCTATTATTGTTGATAGATTAGCACTGTTTTTTTTCAATTTTAAAAGATTAGCTACTTGCCATAATTCCTTTTTTTTGACACTTTTATAGTATGTTTTTAAAAATACTACTTGAAAAAACCAGAGAAAAGATAGGATAATAGCGGAAAATAAAACTAGGTATTTCCATATTTTAATGGTTAAGGAATTTTTATTGATTTTCTTCATCTGTAAATTTATATCCTATACCACGTACAGTTTCAATATGATTTTTATATTGTTTTAAGTGACTTCTTAACATCTTAATATGGGTATCTATCGTTCTATCATCTCCAAAATAACTATATCCCCAAATTTTACTTAGTAGTTGTTCTCTAGAAATGGCAATATTTTTGTTTTCTATTAAATAGCTTAAAATGTCAAATTCTTTAGGGGTTAGGTTAATTTTTTGTTGATTGATTTTTACAGTGTGAGCAGCAAAATTAATTTCTAATGTGTTTAGTTGGTAAATATTTGAGTGTTTTGTTCTTTTTGCTAAGGCTTTTATTCTAGCCATTAATTCCTTAGGAGAGAAGGGTTTGGTAACATAGTCATCAATTCCAAGATCAAATCCTTGTAGTTTATCATACACTTCATCCCTTGCTGATAAAATAATTGTAGGAATTCTTTTTTCTTTTGGTAAAGTTTTTAGTAATGTGTACCCATCCATTTCGGGCATCATAATGTCTAATATGAGTAAATCATAATGGTTTTGTATTAGTTTATCTAGAGCGGATTTTCCATTGTCTGCTTCTTCTACTATGTAATTTTCTGCTTCAGAATATTCTTTAATTACTTCTCTTATTTTTTCTTCATCGTCGACAATTAATAAATTCATCATACCACCTCATATTGATCATATCAGTTTTTTGTGAATAATTGGTGAAATTAATTTATTTTGGTAGGTTTTAAATAGGAAAATAGAGGGATATTTCTTAAAATACCAAAGATTATTAGCATTATAATTATAATGAAATAGATTATTTCTTGGTGTTTCTTTTTTATTATTTTATATTTAAAAAAGTGATTGATTATTAGGAAGAGAAAAAGAGGAATCAGAGTGAATAATAGGGGATTATAACGAAATGCTTGTTTGAAATCTCCTTTAAAGATACTTAAGCACATTCTAGTAATACCACATCCTGGACAATAGAGATTTGTTATTTTATAAAAAGGGCAAAAGAAATATTTAAAAATATTCATAAAAAAAAGGAATCCTCCTTTTTAGTTTGCTTTAACCATGTCATTTATTTCATTTTGTGCTAAGGCATAGACAATTAGACCTAAACCAAAGATTTCTAAAATTAAATAAATAACAGAATTATCGCTTGCTGGAAGATTTCTAGCAGTTTTAGCATTATAACTTGCTTTTCCCATTAGATATGCCCAATAAATTCCATAAAGCCCACAAGTTACTAATGTAAGTAAGAAACATACTCCACCACTTAATCTAGTATCGTTACTTAATTTTCCCATATCATCAGTTACACAAATGAACCAATAAATTGCATATATCCCACAAGTTACAATACTTAAGATAATACTTACTGGAATGTTTCTTTCTTTAATTCCATAATTATTTTGCATTTTTCTCACTCCTTCTTGTTTTTAAGTTTATCAAAAAAATACATTAAGTTCAATTCTTTATTCTTTATTTTTTAAAAAAAATGGTTAGTTTACATCAGATAAGGCAATTTTTACTCTTTTAAGACTCATTAATGTATCTACAATAATATTTATGCTAGTTGAGATAATTAAAGCCCACATTCCGATTTTTAATAGAGCAAAAAGAGGAAGTGCTACTGTTCTAATGATCGATATAACAATAGTTACAATTAAATTATCCTTACTTTTTCCCATAGCATCTAAACTCATCGAAAGGGGAGAGACGATATATTGTAATAGACAGATGGGGGCAAAAAATTTTAAGTAAGTTGAGCCTTCTGTTGTATTATAAATTAGTTTTAAGATCACATCAGGTATTGTAATAAATGATATGGTAAAAAGAATTCCAATTGCTAAAGAGATCGATATTGCTTGTTTAATCTTTTTCTTTGTATACTTATAATTTTTTTTCTTGTAGCTTTTACTTACAATTGGAAGGAGCGCTTGACTAATTGCATTACTAAAAAAGGAGGGAAGTAAAATAATAGGCATAACATAACCACTAATTACTCCATATTCTGTTGTAATATAACTTCTTGTATAACCTGTATAAAGAAGGATACTTGTTAAAATAATTGGTTCTAAAAAGTAAGTGAAACTTCCAATTAATCTGCTGATTGTAGTAGGAACACTGATTTCTAAAGAATCTTTTAAATAAATTTTACTAGGTTTAATGTCATTTCTTTTTAACTTAAAGTTTTTAGGTAAAAATAGGAATAAAATGAGAATGGATGCAAGTTCGGATATGACGTTACTGGCGACTAAGAAAAAAACAGCATATTCAATACCATATTCTAAGAAAATAGGAATGCCAACTATAATTAAAACTAATCTTGCAATATCCTCTATTACATTTGATATAACATGAGGAAACATCTTTTCTTTACCAAAAAAATAGCTTCTTAAAATAGCAGAGATCGAGGTAAAGGGAATAACTAAAGAAATAGCAATAATTGCATAGTAGACTTTATCTTCTTTTAATAAGTAGTGGGATAAGAATGGAGCGAATATCATAATGAGAATAATTAAAATTACATTGATTAATAGACTGAAAGGGATAACTGAAAAGATTAGTTTTTTATTATTTTTATCATCCTCTGCTACGAGTTTAGAAACTGCTATTGGAAATCCAAAACTAGCTAAATTGATAAAAAGGGTAAAGGTTGGTAAAATTAACATATAAAGGCCAACCCCTTCAGTTTTTAATAATCTTGTCATTATCACTTTATTTACAATTCCTAATATCTTTGTAATCAATCCACCAATAATTAAAATAATTGTTGATTTAATGAATTTTTCTTTCATTTTTTTCTTCCCTTTCTAAATATCTGTTATAATGTATATGAAAAGGAAGGTAAAAGTATTAAAGTTAGGATGTGATTACATGAGAAATAAAAGGAAAAAATTTGATTTTTACTATATTCTATTAGTGATTAGTGCTCTTCTTTTTTTGATTAGTACAATGAGAAGTAAAAGTTTTTTTGGTTCTAGTGTTGATTGGTATAATCAACATATTCAGTTTCCTGATTATTTTAGAAAGTTATTTTATCATACAGGTCAAGTTTTTCCTAGTTTTGCTTTTCATTTAGGTGGAGGGCAGAATATTTATCATTTTTCCTACTATGGGTTATATAATCCACTTTTTCTTTTTAGTTATCTTCTTCCTTTTATAAAGATGATCGATTATATGCAAAGTTTGAATATTTTGATTTATATTAGTACAGGATTATTGTTTTATGCTTTTTTAAAAAAAGAAGTAAGTAGAAATGTTGCTTTTTTTGGTTCTATTTTTTTCTTTCTTTCTACACCAATCTTGTTTCAGGTACATCGACATTATATGTTTGTTGATTATTTACCTTTTTTATTACTTAGTTTATTTGCTATTCATTCTTATATGAAGAATGGGAAAATCTCTTCTTTTATTCTCTTTAATACTCTTCTTATTTTTTCTAGTTATTATTATAGTATCTCTTCTATATTAGTAGAAATCATTTACTTTACTTATCTTTATCTTAAAGACCTTAAAGAAAATCAGTTTCAGCTAAGTCAATATATAAAAAGGGGCCTTCCGTTGGCTTTTGGACTTCTTCTTTCTATTGGAATTAGTGCGATTTTACTTTTACCTACCATTGGTGTGATTAAAAATGGAAGAGATAGTATGAGTCATAATCTTTCTTGGTATGAAATCATTCTCCCTAATTTTAATATTAAAAATGTTTTTTATGATTATTATGGATTGGGTCTTTCTTTTATTAGTATTCTTAGTATTTTCTCTTTTATTTTTAAAAAAGATAAGAATAGAGGGAAAAAGTTTTTGGGAATTGTTTTGGCAATTACTTTATTTTTTCCTATTATTATGTATCTTTTAAACGGGCGACTTTATATTAGAAGTAAAGTTTTAATTCCTTTTATTCTGCTTGTTTTGTTACTCTTATGCCATTATTTAGAATCTATTTTAAATGAGCGAAAAAAATATAATAAGTTGCTTTTTGGTTTATTTTGTTTGTTTTTTTCTTATTCTTTATTTTTTGGAAATCACTATTTTTATTTTTTTCTTTTGATATTAGATTTTATCTTTACTTATTTATTATTAAGTAGTATGAGAAAGAAGATTTACATTAATTTTCTTATTGCTTTTTTATTCATATTAAATATTGGTTGTAGTTATCAAGAGAGTTTTGTAGATCGTAATTATGTTTATGAAAGAAATTCAAATAAGGAAATTAATACTATTCTTGCAAAGGATAAAGATATTTATCGAATGAAACAAATTGATTTTTCTTTAAGAAATGTTAATAAAGTATATACTCCTAATTATTATACTACTTCTCTTTATTCTTCTTTGGAGAATCAAGAATATCGTGCTTTTTTAAGGAATGAGTTAAAAATAGCTTTGCCAAATCGAAATAAATTAATGTTAACGAGTACTAAAGATTTAATTTTCGATAGTTATTTGGGGGTAAAGTATGTTATTGGTAAAAGTAATTTATTTGGATATCATGAGGTTTTAAAAAATATTTACTCTAATTCTAATTCTAGGTCCATTATTTATGCAAGTGATCGAATTATTAATGAAAAGGAATATGAAAAGGTTGAATATCCTTATAATTTAGATTACTTATTTCAAGGGGTAATTACTAATGAAAAGAGTAATATTAAAGTAAATCATTTTATTCAAAAAGTAGAGCATCCTGTATTATTAAAAAATAAAAATATAGAATATCATGGAGATAAAATAAGAATTGAGGCAAAAAGGGATCTTGTTTTTAATATTCCAAAAAGTGAGACATTAAAGAATAAATTACTCTTTATTCAGTTTAGAATTAGAAATCAAAGTGATTGTAATCATATTGATCGATTTATTACAATTAATGGAATAAAAAATAAACTTAGTTGTTCATCTAAAGATTATGAATATCAAAATCGTAATTATACTTTTCATTATACTATATCAGAAAATAATGATTATAAAATTACAATAGGGAAGGGTATTTATGATATTTGTGATCTTGCAGTTTATAGTATGGATTATGAAAGTTTTAAAAAGTATCAGCAAAATCCTAATAATTTGGAGTTTAATTATGATCAGACAGTGGGTGATCGAATAGAGGGAAGAATTAAGGTAGATAGGGATAGTTATTTAGTTAGTACGATTCCTTATGATCAAGGTTTTTCTATTTATATTGATGGGGTGAAAAGTAAGCTTTTAAAGGTGAACAAAGCTTTTCTTGGTACGAAGATAAAGAAGGGTAATCATCATGTGAAGATTGTTTATACAGCTAAGTTTTTAAAAGAGGGAAAGATTATTAGTTTTATTTCCTTTATATTATTTATAATTGTACTGATTTATGAAAAATATGTTCGTTATCAAATCAGAAAAAAATGAAAAAAGATGTTTCCCAAGAGGGTAAGATATGATAAACTGATAATAGAGGTGGTAGTAATGAACGATTTAATAAGTTTTTTAGTTAGTGAAGAAGCTATTCTTGTGTATCTTATTGCTTTAGTAGTTAGTATTATTTATGTAGGGATTAGTTTTATTAAAAATACTAAACAAGAACGGATTAAAAAACAAAATACAATGGAGTTGAATAAACTTGTAGAAGAGGTGGAATCTCAGCCTAAAGTTCAGGTTAAAACTCCCTTGTTTATTATTCAAGAGGAGCAAAATGAGATATGTCAGTCTTTAGTTTCAGAGGTGGAAAAGAAAGAAGAAAATATAAAGTTACCATTGGTAAAAGAGAAAGCAAGAGACGATTTATCAGTTAATCATTTATTAGAGAAAAATAATTGTAATACTGTTTCTAGTATCGCTTTGGAAAATGATTTAGTAGATAAAGATGTTTTAGAGGCAAAAAGTATTAATATTTCTACAGATATAGATAAAACTAAGGTAGAAAATGTTGCCCTTTCTATGCAACAAGAGACTTTACAGGAGAAAAAGGAAGAAGTTATTCCAGAGAAAATAGAGGCAGTTCAAGAAATATCTTATACTAGTATTGAACCAGCAAAGGAAGAAGCAAAACAACAACTTGCTGAGGTTACTGAAAGGTTAGAAAAAGAGGAAAATATTGAGTTAACTGAGTTTGAGAGAATGCAAGAAGATACTGCAATTATTAGTTTGGATGAGTTAATGAAAAAAGCAGGTGAGCTTTATGGTAAGAATGAAGAGATCCAATATCAAGATGAAGGAAATGAACCTATCAGTTTAGCTGATTTGGAAAAAAGAAAACAGGAAGTATTGTGTTTGAATAAAGAGGATAAACATGATAAGGAGGAGATAATCGAACAGTTGGAATTAGAAGATTCGGTATGTTCTAAAGTTTCTTCTATTGAAGGTTTTACTCCATCTACAGAAAAAAGGTTTAAAAGTAGTCCAGTTATTTCACCTGTATATGGTCTTGAAAATAGGCCAAAGGAAATTTATAAAAATACAGAATTGGAATTAGAAAATACTGCAAACTTTGAAAAATTGGATGCCGAAATTAGAAAAACCAATCAATTTATTGTGGCATTAAAAGAATTGCAAAAAAAACTAGATTAGCCTAGTTTTTTATTTATTTGGTTCTAATCTTTCATATTGACAAACATTCGTTTTATGTTATAGTAATAAATGAAAATATTTTGCTTAAAAATAATTATATAGGATCGTATAATATATTAAGTTGATTTTTATGATTTAATCATCTTAGAAGATCATCAATAAGTGGAAAGTAGTGGTTGATTTGAAAAGTGTTGGAATTTGTACATTGGGATGTAAGGTAAATACATATGAATCATTGTTTATTTCTGATTTACTTAAGAAAAATCATTATGAGATTAAAGAATTTGAAGATTTGTGCGATATTTATATTATTAATACTTGTACTGTAACTAATCAATCTGATATTAAATCTCGCAAAATGATTAGAAATGCAATTAAAAGAAATCGTAATGCTTGTATTGTAGCGATGGGATGTTTTATTGAATCCCATCAAGAGTTTGTAGAAGATGGTGTTGATATTTATTTAGGAACAAAAGATAAGTCTAAAATTGTAGAGTTATTAGATGACTTTTTTGAAAATCAAAGGGTGATTAGAGATATTGAAAGTGAAGAAAAAAACGTATTTGAGGATATGTATATTACGAGTTTTTCAGGTAGAACAAGAGCTTTTGTAAAAATCCAAGATGGTTGTGAGAATTTTTGTAGTTATTGTATTATTCCTTATGTTAGAGGAAGGTGTAGAAGTAAAAAATTTGATACTGTAATAAAGGAGATTACTTCTTTAGTTTCTAATGGATATAAAGAAGTTGTTTTAACAGGGATTCATACTGGTAATTATGGAGTGGATATCAATACTAGCTTTGCTAAACTTTTAGGGGAAATTGTTAAAATTAAAGGGCTCGAGCGACTTAGAATTTCTTCTATTGAAATTACTGAGTTAGATGAGGAAGTTCTTACTGTTCTTAAAAATTATCCTGTTATTGTAGATCATTTACATATTCCTCTTCAGGCAGGGAGTGATCATGTTTTAGATGTCATGAATAGAAAATATGATTTAGATTATTTTAAAAGAAAGATTGAAGAAATTAGAAAAATTAGACCTAATATTGCTATTACAACGGATATTATTGTTGGGCATCCATTAGAAAGTGATGAGGATTTTTTGGAGACAATTCAAACTTGTTATGATTTGGCCTTTGCTAAAATTCATGTTTTTCCTTATTCATTAAGAAGTGGAACAAAATCTGCTTTAATGGAACAAGTTGATGGTAATGTTAAGAAAAAAAGAGCAAGAAAATTATTAGATGTCAGTCGTGAATTAGAAAAGAAATATATGGATGGGTTTATTAATAAAGTGAAAATGGTATTAACAGAAAATCATAGAGATGGTTATACTTACGGACATACTGGAAATTATTTACATATAAAAATTAGGGGTATCTATGAACGTGATCAACTGATTTCTGTTAGACTTGTTGGAGTAGAATATCCTTATATTATAGGTGAAGTTAATGATTAGTTTTATAAAGGGAAAGTATAAAAAAAATATTTATCAATCAGAATCTGGATATGTAATAGGACTTTTCAAAGTAGAAAGTGCTAGTGATGATTTAGTGGATATTGTAGGCAAAACGATTACTTTTACTGGTTATTTTCATGAACTCAATGATATGGATACGTATATTTTTCATGGAAAAGTAGTAGAACACGTAAAATATGGGATGCAGTTTCAAACAGAAAGTTATGAGAGATGTAAGCCAGAAAGTAAGGATGCACTTGTTGAGTTTTTAAGTAGTGGTCTATTTAAAGGAATAGGAGAGGGAAAGGCCAAAAAAATTGTTTCTGTTTTAGGAAAAGATGCATTAAATATTATTCTTAATCAACCTAGTAATTTGGTTTTAATTCCGGGTATTAGTGAAAAAGATATAAAAGGATTGCATGATAAACTGATTGATTATGAAGAAAGTTATGATCTTGTTATAAAACTTGGTGATATGGGATTTAATACTAGAGAAGCAATGCTCATTTATAATAAGTATAGGGCTAGAAGTTTAGAGGTGATAGAGAATAATTTGTATCATATTTTATATGATATTGATCAATTCTCATTTAAAAGAGTGGATTATATTGCTTTAAATAATGAGATTTCAAGAGATCATCTTAATCGTATCATGGCTTCTATTGTTTATATTATGAATGAGGTTAGTAATCGCTATGGTCATAGCTATTATTACCTTGAGGAAATTGGTTCTTTATTACCTAGAGTATTAGGAATTAATATTAGTGAGGAACGTTTTAAAGAAGCAATTGAGCAGTTAATTTTAGATAGTATGATAGTTAATGTAGAGGATAAATATTATTTAAGAGAAATGTATGATAGTGAGTGTTTTATTGTCAATCGGATTAATATTTTGCAACATTCTAGTGATCATGTTGTTAAGGATATTGATTCTTATCTTAAAAAATTAGAAGAATACTTTCAAATTGATTATAATATTGATCAAGAAGAGGCGATTAAGAATAGTTATTTTAAAAATTTTTTGATTATTACTGGTGGTCCAGGAACAGGAAAGACAACAATTATGCGAGCAATATGTGAATTATATAAAGAAATACACCAGTTAGACTATGAAAAATTAAAAGAGAAGATTGCTCTTTTAGCACCTACTGGAAGAGCGGCTAAAAGAATGAGTGAAGCAACTAATTTACCAAGTTCAACTATTCATCGTTTTTTAAAGTGGAACAAAGATACTAATAAATTTCAAGTTAATGAGTACAATAAAAGTAAAGTGGAGTTTGTTTTAATTGATGAGGCAAGTATGATTGATACATATTTATTTAGCCATTTGTTAAAAGGACTTAGTGTACATACTAAAATTATTTTAGTAGGAGATGTTGATCAACTTCCTAGTGTTGGAGCTGGACAAGTATTAAGTGATTTAATTTGTAGTGAAAAATTAAATGTGTGTAAATTAAATACTTTATATCGTCAAGAAGAGGGATCTAATATTATTAGTCTTGCTTATGAAATTAAAAATGGTGAGGTAGAACATGAATTTTTTAATCAAGAAGAGGATTTGACTTTTATTGAGTGTAAGGATAATGAGGTTATTGATCAGATTAACGAAATTAGTAAAACTTATCTCGACTATTCTTATAAAAAATTTCAGGTTTTAGCACCTATGTATAAAACAATATGTGGTATTGATTATATTAATGTTAGTTTGCAAAATATTTTTAATCCAAAAAGGGTATCAAAAAAAGAAATAGCAATTGGAGAGGAAATATATCGAGAAGGAGATAAAGTGTTACAGCTTACTAATATGCCAGATGATAATGTTTATAATGGAGATATTGGGATTATTACTAAGATTAATAGTAGACCAAAAAAAGAAATTTATATTGATTTTGATGGAAATATAGTAAAATATACACCAACAAATTTTACAAAGTTTAAAAAAGCTTATGCTATTTCGATTCATAAGGCTCAAGGTAGTGAATTTGATGTTGTAATTATTCCTGTTGTTAGATCTTTTCATAAAATGCTTTATCGTAAACTTATTTATACAGCTGTTACTAGGTGTAAGAAAAAGTTATTTTTAATTGGTGAGGTTAGTGCATTAAATTTAGCCATTCATAATAAAGTTAATGATATTAGAAGAACAAGTATTAAAGACTTTTTGATTGATGGTATAAAATAAATTATTTGCTTCATAATATTTGTGAGGTGAAATAATGAAAGGTAAGGGTAAAATGGCTATGTCAGCTATGGCTATTGCTGGTATTGGAATTACTGCTTGGATGATGTATAAAAAGAAAAATCCTAATGCGATGCAAGAGGTTAAGAATATGGCTAAAGATATGGCTTATAAAGTAGCATATTCATTAGAAGAATTTGAATAGAACTTTGTTTATGAAGTTCTTTTTTTATGAAATTTAGATCTGTTGATTTAGGTATGAACAATAATTTTTTTAAAGTATTAAATCTTTGATTGTGGGAGTAGTTTTTAATTAATCGTGTTTATGAAACAAAAATAAGTGAGTACTATTAGAATGATAGTACTTTCTTTTTGATAAAAACACTACTTATTGATATCACCAATATTTTGTGAGATAATTTTAATTAGAGGGAGGTGTTTTTCTATGCAAGATGAGAGTTTGAGTCGTCAAATTCGTCAAAAAGTGGATATTGTAGATATTATTGGAGAAAGAATACCTCTTGAAAAAAAAGGAAAAAACTATTTTGGTGTTTGTCCATTTCATGATGATCGATCACCTTCTTTATGTGTATCACCAGAAAAGCAGATTTATACTTGTTTTTCATGTCATGCAACAGGAAGTGTATTTACTTTTTTAACGAATTATGAAAATATTACTTTTGCAGAAGCACTTCAATATTTGGGAGAAAAGGTAGGAGTTGATACTAAGAATATTCATATTAAAAAGCAAAATCCTAAGTATCAGCAATATTATGATCTTTATGATTTAACGGTTAAATATTATCAAAATAATTTATCTACAAAACTGGGAGAGACAGCCCGTAGCTATTTAGAAAAAAGAGGAATTACAGAAGAAATCATTAAAGAATTTCAAATTGGGTTATCTTTAAGAGGAATAGATGATTTAACTAAATTGTTGATTTTAAAAAAATATGATTTGACAGACCTAAATATAATGGGCTTATCAAATGGTGATCATGATGTATATAGTAATAGAATTATGTTTCCTTTATATGATCCAAATGGAAGAGTGGTCGCTTTTTCAGGAAGAGTTTATGCAAGTGAAGATAGTAATAAGTATGTTAATACTAAGGAAACACCGATTTTTGTAAAAGGAGACTGTTTATATCATTATCATATTGCTAAACAAGAATGCAGAATTTCTAAATCTGTTATTGTTATGGAAGGTTTTATGGATGTGATTAGGGCTAGTACAATTGGTATTAAAAATACGATTGCTCTTATGGGAACTGCTTTGACAAATGAACAAATTAGGTTAATTAAAAGATTATCTAATCAAATTATTTTATGTTTGGATGGAGATAAACCTGGAAGAAATGCTGCTTATAAAATTGGAGAAATTTTTCTAAAAGAGGGGATTGAAGTAAAGGTTGTCACTCTTCCTCATGATGATGATCCTGATAGTTTTATTTTAAAAGAGGGAAAGGAAAGTTTTCTTAGTTATCTAGAAAATGCTGTTAATTATAATGACTATAAAATTAAAGTGATAAGGGAAGATGTTAATTTTAACAGTATTCAAGAAACATCCGATTATATTAACCGGGTAATAGAAGAAATTAGTGTGATTGACGATGTGATAAGATGCGAGATAATTTTAAAAAAACTTGCAAAAGATTTCAATATAGGGTATAATACCTTGGAAAAAAAGTTTTTGAATTTAAGAAAAAAAAATCAAAAACCAAAAGTACAACTAGAAGTGAAGAAGGTAAGTTTATCACGTAAAAATAAGTATCGAAAGGCAATGGAACAAGTAGTTTATTTTATGTTAACTAATGAATGGGTGATTAGTGAAGTTGAAAGGGAAAAACTTCTAATATCAGATTTAGATGTGAGAATTTTAGTTAAAGAAATAATTTACTATTATAAGAAGTATGGGAGTGTTACAATTGCCGATTTTATTACTTATTTAAGTGATAAAGATGAGTTGTTAATTTCGTTAAATTCTATTATTAATGCTTCTTATCGTGATCAATTGGATAAGGAAACTTTGTATTTATATTTTGGAGTAATTAGAGAAGACTCTATAAATCGACAAATAAAAGTTTTAGAAAAAAAGTTAAGGGAAGAATTGGATCCAAAAAGACAAGCTATGATAGGAAATGAAATTAGGGCTTTAAGGATAGGAGAAATAAAAAATGGTTGAAGAAATTACGACATTTGAAGAGAGAAAAAATAAACTAATTTCACTAGGAAAAACACAAGGATATATTACTTATGAACAATTAGCAGATCGTCTTAAAGGCTTAGAAATAGATAGTGATACTCTAGATGAGTTATATAATACTTTTATTGAAAATGGAATAGAGGTTGTATCAGAAGACGGTAGTGATGATGCAGATGGATCAGATATTACTGGAGATACAAAAGCAGAAGAGTTAACTTTATCTAAAGATGTAAAAATCAATGATCCAGTTAGAATGTATTTAAAAGAAATTGGGCGAATTAACTTACTTACATCAGATGAAGAGTTTGAATATGCTCAAAGAGCAGTTGAAGGAGATGAGGATGCTAAAAAAGCTTTAGCTGAATCTAACCTTCGTTTGGTTGTTTCAATTGCTAAACGTTATGTTGGAAGAGGGATGTTATTTTTAGATTTAATTCAAGAGGGCAATATTGGATTAATGAAAGCAGTCGAAAAGTTTGATCCAACTAAGGGATATAAATTTTCGACTTATGCAACTTGGTGGATAAGACAAGCTATTACTCGTGCCATTGCTGATCAAGCTCGTACTATTCGTGTTCCTGTTCATATGGTAGAGACAATTAATAAATTAGCTCGTATTCAACGACAATTGACTCAAGAATTAAATCGTGAGCCAACAGATGAAGAAATTGCTAAAAAACTTGGTATTACTGTAGAAAAAGTTCGTGAAGTCTATAAAATTAGTCAAGATCCAGTATCTTTAGAAACTCCAATAGGAGAAGAAGATGATTCGCATCTAGGTGATTTTATTAAAGATGAGAGAACTATGGGACCTGAGGAGTTTACGACACAAGAGATGTTAAAAGAGGAACTTGATAATGTTCTTTTAACTTTAACTGATCGCGAAGAAAAAGTACTTCGTTTAAGATTTGGACTAGATGATGGACAATGTAGAACTTTAGAGGAAGTTGGGCAAATTTTTGGTGTTACTCGTGAGAGAATCCGCCAAATCGAAGCAAAGGCTCTTCGAAAATTACGTCATCCTTCCCGTTCAAGAAAATTAAAGGATTTTTTAACAGACTAATGAATTTGAATAATAGATTAAAAAAGGTGAGTGAGATGGTAGATCCTTATTCATCTTTTCTCGATATTGGGTGTGATCATGCCTTTTTGGATATTTATTTGGCGAGAAAAAAAGAGATGGATTTCAAGAAAATTGTTGCTAGTGATAATAAAGAGGGTCCTCTTGAACAGGCAAAAAAGAATTTGGAGAAGTATCAATTGCAACAGAATATAGAATTACGTTTAGGCGATGGATTAGACGTTTATACAACGGATATTGATACTGTTATTATTTCTGGTATGGGTGGTAGAAATATGATAGGAATCTTTAAAAAAAATCTAGAGTATTTGAAGACAATTGAGACGATTATTCTTTCTCCTAATAATTACCAAAGTGATGTTAAAAAATTTTTGGTTAAGATGGGATATTTTATAAAAGATGAAGTTTTTATTAAAGAGGGGAAATTCATTTATCAAATATTGAAATTTGTTAAGGGAAAGAAAAGGTATACCAGCAGGGAATATTTTTTTGGACCAATTCTATTGACGAAAAAAGATGCTAATTTTAGAGATTACTATCAAAGGGAGTTAAAGTCTCGAGAAATTCTTTTAGCCTTATTGCCAAAGAATTATTATTTTAAAAAGAGAAAAGTAAAGAAAGAAATGATTTTAATTAAGGATGAATTAGAAAAGATGCTTTAAGGATCTTTTTCTTTTTCTAAAATATATTCTTACTACATAAACTTGTATTGGTGAAGAGTATGCGAAAGTTGATTAGAGAGTTTATTGATAGTGAAGAATTTCAGTTAACTCTTTTGAAAGATCGAGTTAATATTGTAAATTATCAATCATTATTACAAATTGATAGTAAAGAAATGATTTTAAAAAGTGAATTTTCTAAAATTATGATTCGAGGAGAGAATTTGGTATTAAATAAGTTATTAGATGATGAGGTGTTGATTACAGGAGATATTCATTTTATCGAGGTAAAAGATGAATAGATATAAGTTACAGATAACAGGTTTTTCTTGTCGATATTTTTTGGGTACTCTTATTAGAAATAAAATAGAATTATATTCTATAGAAGAAGAAAAAAATCAGTTAATTATTGTTATTAATAGTGATGATTATCAAAAAGTAAAAAAAATTAAAACCAGTTGTAAAATTAAGATACTTAATCGTTTTGGAATGGAAAAGTATAAATACTTAGTCTATAAATATCGTTATTTACTTTTCTTTTTTCTGTTAGGACTTTCTTTTATTCTTTTTCTATCTAATATTATTTTTTCTGTTGAAGTAGTTCATTCTAAAGAAGAAATAAGAAATTTGATTTATCACGATTTAGCTCAATATGGGCTTGAGAAATATCATTTTGTTATTAGTTATGAGAAGAAAGAGAAGATTAAAAAAAAGATTTTGGCTAAGGAAAAGTCTAAAATAGAATGGTTAGAAATTGATCGTATTGGGACAAAGTATGTTGTTCATGTGGAAGAACGAAAAAAGAAAAAGGTGAATACAGATTCTGCTCCTAGAGATATTATTGCTAAAAAAGATACTATGATTTTAAGTATACAGGCAAGAAATGGTGAAATCGTTAAGAAAAAGTATGATTATGTAAAAAAAGGAGATATTATTGTTAGCGGTACTATTAAGAATAAGGAGAATGAAGTTAGTAAAATTAGAGCAGAGGGACAAATATTTGGCGAAGTTTGGTATAAAATTAGGACAGAAATTCCTATTCATTATTATGAAGAAAAACCGACAGGAAGAAAAAAGAAAGTGGTTAGTCTAAAAATATTAAATAAGAGTCTTAGTTTTGAATTTAAAAAATATCAAAATTATTCTTTTCATGAGACTAAGATTTTAGAAAATCCAATATTACCTATTCGTTTGGTTTTTGAAGAAAAAAAAGAGACAAAAGTAATTAAAAGAAACTATAATATTTATAATATAGAAGAAAAAGCTTTAGAGATTGCTGAAAGTAAATTTAAAAAAAAGAATATTCTATTAGAAAAAGTTTTGAAAAAAACACTTAAAGATAGTAAAATAATAGTAGATATATTTTTAAAGGTAAAAGAGGATGTTACAGATTACCAGAAAATCACAGATCTTAGTCTTCGGGAGGATACAGATGAATAATATTATTGGTAATGTTATTGATACAACTTGGCCTATGGTCTTAGTTAGTGTTGTAATTATTGTTAGTTTAAGGGTCACTTATTTGATTAAAAACAGGGGTCATTTTGTTTTTTATCAGGAATTATTTAAATTGGCATCTATTATTTATGTTTTGATTTTATTCCAAGTTGTTACTAAGCAAGATGTTGTTAGTTGGTCTACTAATAATTTTGTTCCTTTTAAGGAAATATTTAGATATCCAGTAGGAAGTAGATTGTTTCTTAAAAATGTAGTAGGCAATGTTCTTTTGTTTTTACCATATGGTTTTTTCGCTAGTTATTATTTGAAGGAAGAGAAACCGTGGTTGATTTTATTTTTGACATTAGTTGGTTCTTGTGTAATTGAAACCGTTCAAATGAGTATTGGTAGAGTGTTTGATGTCGATGATATTTTACTTAATGCCATTGGAGGATTGTTAGGCTTTTATTTTTACTATATGATTATTAATATTTCAAAGAAAATTCCAGCAATATTTAGGAGTGAGGTTTTTCTTAATATTTGTTCTGTTCTTATTTTATTGGGACTTTTAACATTAATTTAATCATGATATAATTTAATAGTGGTGATATAGATGAATAAAGTTATAATTAATAACTTATTGGATGAAGAAATAAAAGAAATTGATATTGTAGAGAAGGTTTTATTGTATGCAATGGATAAGGAGAAACTGGAAGATACTACTTTTGCTCTTATTTTGGTTGATGATTCTTATATTCATGATCTTAATAAAACTTATCGAGGAATAGACAAAAAGACTGATGTCATTACCTTTGCCTTAGAAGATGAGAAGTTTGTTATTAATGGCAGTGGTGAAAGAATATTAGGTGATATTTATTTATCTATTTCACAGGCTAGAAGCCAAGCTATAGAATATGGTCATTCTTTTTTAAGAGAGATTTCCTTTTTAGCAGTACATGGTTTTTATCATCTTTTAGGATATGATCATATGAGTAGGGAAGAGGAAGAAATTATGTTTCAAAAACAAGAGGAGGTCTTGATGGAATATGGCATTTCCAGGTAGAAGAAGGAAAAAGTTTGACCGAGATAAGAAGTATGGACTGAGAAGATTTAGTAGAAGTTTTTTCAATTCTGTTAATGGCGTTTTTATGAGTTATAAGGATGAGCAAAGCTTATGG
Organism: uncultured Clostridia bacterium; assembly: GCA_947643225.1. Classification (GTDB taxonomy): domain Bacteria; phylum Bacillota_I; class Bacilli_A; order RF39; family UBA660; genus UBA2730. The sequence continues at coordinate 16,256 of CANRVH010000005.1, read as the reverse complement.
ATTCATTTGGTGATGAGTGTGATCGTTGTACTTTGTGGTTTTGTCTTTCATATTAGCCGATATGAGTGGATATTTTCGATTATTCTTATGGGAATGATTTTATGTGCTGAACTTCTTAATACAGCGATTGAGGCTTCTGTTGATTTAATAACAGATAGAATTCATCCTCTTGCTAAAAGAGCAAAGGATGTGGGAAGTGCAACAACTTTTATGATGAGTGTTTTGGCATTTGTTGGGGAAATGATTATTTTCATTCCTTATATGGTTGATTTTTTTACTTAGTTTTATAGATAGGAGTTAGAAAAGTGAGAGAAAAATTAGATTTATTGTTAGAAAAAAGTAAGAGTACTTATTTTCATTATCCAGTTAGTGCAATTTTAGAATGTAGTGATGGAACATTGTTTAAGGGTGTAAATGTAGAAACTGCTTCGCCTCAGGCTGGAATTTGTGCAGAAAGAAATGCTATTTTTAGTGCAATTAGCAATGGTTATCAGAAAGATGATTTTAAAAGACTTTATTTAAAGGCAGGTACAAATCAACTATTGTATCCATGTTTTATTTGTAGACAAGCTTTAGTGGAGTTTTGTAATTTAGATATGGAAATTGTTATTTACTTTGAAGAGGGAGAAAAAAAGGTTACAGTAAGAGAGTTAACACCATATTGTTTTTCAGGAGCTGATTTAAAATGAGGGTAGGATTTGTTAGTTTAGTTGGAAGGCCTAATGTTGGAAAAAGTACTTTAATGAATAGTATTTTAAATATTAAACTGGCTATTACTAGTGATAAAGTAGGGACAACCCGTAATATCATTAATGGTATTTATCATGATGCAGATAGTCAAATTATTTTTGTTGATACACCAGGGATTCATAAGCCTAGTAATAAATTAGATAGTCTATTAAATAAAAAAAGTTATTCTAATATAGATGGGGTTGATTTAGTATTGTTTTTAGTAGATGGTTCTACTGGTATTGGAAAGGGGGATCGGTTCATTTTTGAAAAACTTAAAGATATTGATTTACCTGTATTTTTAATTATTAATAAAATTGATCAATTAAGTCGTGAACAACTTCTAAAAGAAATAGATATAGCTAAAGATCTTTATCCTTTTAATGAAATTATTCCTGTTTCTGCTATTAAGAAGGATAATCTTGAAGAGGTTATGAAAACAATTAAAAAATATTTGAAGGAACAGGATAAAATCTATTCAGATGATGAACTTACTAATGTTTCAAGTAGATTTATGGCAAGTGAAATAGTTAGAGAAAAGATACTTGAACTTACTCATCGTGAAGTGCCTCATACTGTAACTTGTTATACAGAGGAGTTTAAGGAAGAAAAAGATGTGATTCATATTCATGTTTTGGTTGTTGTTGAACGGGATAATTTGAAAAAAATTATTATTGGAAAAGGGGGAAAACTTTTAAAACAGGTTGGTATTTTAGCAAGAAAAGATTTAGAAATATTTTTTGGAAAAAAGGTTTATTTAGAAACTTATGTAAAGACAATAAAAAATTGGCGAGAAGAGGAAAAGTACTTTTTAGAATTAGGGTTAAAAGAAGATGAATAAAAAATAAAGGAAATCACCAATATATTAGTAGAGGTGATTTTTATGAAGGAATTAACATGGAAATTATTTAAGGAAACAGGGAATATTAAGTATTATTTTTTGTATTTAAAATTTAAGGGAGAAGAGGATGAAAGTAGCGATTGAATGTGTAACAGGAATTGTTTTGAATGATGTCAATTATAGTGAATCTAGTAAGATTTTAAATGTATTGACTAAAGAATATGGGCTAATTGGGATTATTTCTAAGGGTTGCAGAAATATGAAGAGTAAACTAAGAGGAATCAGTCGTAAGTTAATTTATGGGAATTTCCATATATATTATAAAAGAGATGGTTTATCAACTTTGATTAGTGTTGATTTAATTAATAGTTATTCTCATCTTGTTAGTGATTTAACTCGTGTTAGTTATGCAACATATCTTTTGGAATTATCGGAACAGGTTGTTAAACAGAGTGATTGTTTAGAAGTTTTTGATTTGTTAAGAAGTAGTTTGGATAAAATAAATGAGGGATTTTCTCCTTTAGTTATTGCAAATATTTTAGAACTTAAATACTTAGATTATTTAGGTGTTAAACCTAATATTGATTGTTGTGGTGTATGTGGGACTAATAAGAATATTATAACAATTGATAGTGAAGTAGGAGGATTTATTTGTAGTAATTGTTATACTAATGGTTATCTTGTAAAGGATATTACAATTAAGCTTATTCGTATGTTTTATTATGTGGATATTGATAAGATCAGTAAACTTGATATTAAACTTGAAAATTTAAAAGAAGTGAATTATTTTTTAGAAGAGTATTATGAGAGATATACTGGACTTTATTTGAAGAGTAAAAAAATGTTAGAGAAAATTACAAATTTTGTAGAAAGTTAAAATTATCTATGATAAAATAATAGAAGATAGGTGATGCTTTTTATGAAAAAGGATATGAATTATTTGAGTGGTGAGGATAAAAAACAAGTAACCATTTTATCTTTGGTAGTAGTGATGACGTGTATTATTCTTTTTGGGACAAGTTATGCTTGGTTTGTTGTTAATGCTAATAGTCAAAAAAGAACTGAATTAATAGCGGGAAATCTTGATTTGACTTTTGATGATACGGATGGTGGTGAGATTCAACTTGCAGGTCAGGTTCCAATGAGTGATGAGGATGGTTTGGAAACAAATGGATACACATTTAAAGTGAAAAATATAGGAAATATAGAGAGTAATTATTCAATTTTTTTAGATGATGCTGATTTAGCAAGTGGAGAAAGTCGACTTGATGATCGTTATGTAAAATATAGTTTAACAAGGGATAATGTGTTGATTAAGACAGATTTTGTTGATCATTTAGGTAGTAATATTTTAGATAGTAATTTAATAGATATTGATACTACCAGTATATATACTTTGCGAATATGGTTGGATGAAAACCATTTTAATCGTGATGCTACGAATAAAGTATTTAAGAAAAAATTAAGAATAGAGGCTAGTCAAAAAACAAATAGTCATATTATAGGAGCATATACTTATAATCAAACTGAGGGAGCGGATAATTATTGTGTAACAGGGGAGGAGGCTACATGTCAAAAAACAGCTTGTTATGGAACCAGAATAGCAGGTAGTTGTCCTGCTGGAACAATTATTCAATATGAAGTAAACGGTACAGATACGGTTCCATTTCATGTGATGTTTGATCATGGAAATACATTAATCATGCAAAGTCAAAGAGATACTGTTAGTAATGTAATATGGTCAGAGAGTACGAATGTTAATGGACCAACAATAGCACTTCCAACATTAGAAAAAGCAACGGAAACATGGAAGTATGTCAATGACCAGACTTATACTATGGGGACAACAGTATTTAAAGAAAATGCTTATACAACATGTGGTAGTGAAAATAATATCAATATCTGTTCAAGTAATGGTTATGTTTTGTTAGAAAGAACGGCAAAGGCAAGAATGATTACGGTTCAGGAGACTAATGCATTGGCATGTACAAATGGAAGTGGAAGTTGTGCTGTATGGTTACATAATTATATGAAAGATGCTACTAACTATGGTGGAACTGAGGAGGGAACTGCTTATTCATACTGGACAATGAATAGTAGTAATAATACTAGATTTGTAGCAGGAGTTACTACTGCTGGTTATGTTAATACTATGGAGATGTTAAGTAGTGGGCTTAGAAGTGTTCGGGCAGTAGTGGAAATTAATAAATAAGAAAAGTACAAAGAGGTATTTTTCTTTTTTGTTATATAATAGTTATATTTGATAGCTTGACAATTTTTTGAAAAAGTTTGCAATAGTTGTTTTTATATGTTATAATGGTAACACTTTTGTAAAAGAGGGGGATTTTATGAGTAATAAATCTAAGCAATTTTGTGTATTTGATCCGAAATCGAATGATTTTGTTTGTTTAAGTTGTAGTTTAAGAAGTGATATAAATCAGGTAAAATGGAAAGAATTTTTTGATCAATTATATGCTGTTAGAATGGATAGTTCTTATTGTTTTAAGGGAAAGAGTGAATTTGGAGAGGGGAACAATATTGTTAGTTTAAAAAATGAACTAATTCAAATGTTGAAAGATCCAGATAGTTTAAGTTTTGAAAGAATTTATCATTTGTTTGATACTGATGAGCAACGTCAAAGTTTGAAATTGGCTAGTATAATTCATCAATTTATTGATTTGTTTACTTTTGATGTTTTAGAAAGATATACGAGTAGAGAATTTAGTATAATGGAAAAGGCTCTTTTCTTTTCTAATTTTTCGGAAAAAAGTCCAGTATTTGAAAGACAACGTAAAAGTGTTTATTATAATACTAGAATGATATTATTTTCTGGTTATCCATTAAATTGTATTATTTCTCAAAAAAAAGATGTAGTTAATTGTAAGTAGACTTTTGAAAAAGTCTTTTTTAGTACTTGTAAAAAGTGGTATTTTGAGATAAAATGTATATGTTGAATTGCTCCATAGCCAAGTGGTAAGGCAGTGCGCTCTGACCGCATTATGCGCTAGTTCGAATCTAGCTGGAGCAGCCAATTTTGAAAATTATTTATTTTTAATAGATGGAGGGAGTTATATGAGTGAGGAAGAGAAAAAGGAATTAGCCAATTTATTGTTTCCTAATATTATTGCTACTAGAGAAGAAATAGAACAACGATACCCTAAGAGAAAATTAGATGATGGTGCTAAGGTTACTCGTTTTGCTCCTAGTCCAACAGGTTTTATGCATATAGGAAACCTAGAAAGTGCTTTTTTGGATTATATTTTTGCTACTCAGAGTAAGGGTCAATTTTATATTAGACTTGAAGATACTGATCAGGAGAGGTATGTTGAAGGAGCTGTTGATTTAATTAAAGAAACGTTATCTAATTATGGTATTATGCCAAGTGAGGGAGCATTTTCAAGTGGTCAATATGGTCCTTATATTCAGAGTATGCGTAAAGAAATTTATCAAGTTTATATTAAAGATTTACTTTTAAAAGGACTAGCTTATCCTTGTTTTATGAGTAAAGAGGAATTGCAAGAAATTAGAGAAGGACAAGAACTTAGAAAAGAAGCTATTGGAGTATATGGTTATTATGCTGTTGATCGAGATCTTTCTCTAGATGAGGTAAAAAAACATTTAGATCATGGTGATCATTATGTTATCCGAATAAAATCACCTGGTGATATTAATAAACAAGTAATTCTACATGATTTAATTAAGGGTGATATTACTTTACCTGAAAATATTATCGATGAAGTGATTATGAAAAAAGATGGTTTACCAACTTACCATTTTGCACATGTGATCGATGATTATTTAATGCATACTACAGTTGTCATTCGTGGAGATGAGTGGGTTCCTAGTTATCCTAAACATTTACAGTTATGTCAGTTATTAGGTTTTAAAACACCAAAGTATGCGCATTATGCACCACTTACAAAGAAGGAAAATGGAAATATTAGAAAGTTAAGTAAGAGAAAAGATCCAGAATTTTCTGTTAGTTATTATGATGAAGCTGGGATACCAGTTGAAGCTGTTAAGTTATTTTTATCTACAATAATTAATACTAATTTTGAAGAATGGTACTTGCAAAATAGTGATAAATCTTATATCGATTTTCCATTTTCGTTTAAAAAAATGCCAACTGGTGGAACTTTATTTGATACAGAAAAATTAAATAATATTTGTCGTACTTATTTTTCTCGACTTACAGCAGAACAGATTTATGAAGATAGTTTGATTTATTATAAAAAATATGATGAGGAATTTTATCAATTAATGCTTTCGAATCGAGAAAAATTGGTTTCTTTTCTTGATATTGAGCGAAATGGAAAAAGACCTCGTAAAGATATTGCAACTTATCAAGATATTAAGCAAGAATCTAGTTATTTATTTTCTGAATTATTTGATCAAAAGAAAATAGTTGACTCAAATCTTGATTTAGATGTACTAGAAAAGTATTTACAACTATATAGTGGGGATGATACTCAGGATGAATGGTATCAAAAAATACAAGAACTTGCTTCTAATAACGGTTATGCTACAAGTGTTAAAGAATATAAAAATAGTCCAAGTGATTATAAAGGACATATTGGTACTATATGTGAAGAGCTCCGCTATGTTATAACTGGGAGGAGACAAACCCCTAATCTTTATGATATTTTAAAAATACTTGGAAAAGAAGAAATACAAAAAAGAATAGAATTTCAGAAATAATATGAACCTCGTTTCTTGGTGATAGAAACGAGGCTTTTATATGGAAAAGTTATCTTATGAAGTAAAATAAAATTTATTCTAAAGAAGTAAAGGAAGGAATAATTAATAGGGGGGGGGGTATTAAGTAATGAATCAGCTTTTTCTGTTACGATAGTTGACTATATTAATGATTATAATTGTGATAGATTACAACCTCTAGTCAGAAATATTTTATAAACTGTCCAACTTTTAGGGTTCAGGTAGATGAGTTATATTTTATTTTTTAGAAAAAAATATTTTAGATATTGTTATATAATTAGAATCTAATTCATGCCTCCTGATAATATTTTAAACTTTTCATTATTGTTCCATATATATTTTAAATGTTCAAAATTTTTATTTGGTTCTAACATTAAATTAGCTAATTCATCTAATTCTTTATATTCATCATCTGTTAATTTATAATGAATATCTTGTAAATATTTTGGATTTTGACAGAAAAGAATTTCATTATTCATTAAAGAATGGAAATCATGAAATAATTGGTTTATTGCTGCCTTTATTCCAAAAGTTATTGGATTGGTAAAAGAGTAGATATCCTTTGATTTATACTTTTTATTTCTAATTCCTAAATAAGCCTCAGTAGCAAAAATGAATTTATCCCTTGGAATATTTGTTAAGGAATAGTCAATTTTATAGTATTCTAAAGTTTCTTGATCATAATACATAGTGGGATCTACTAGTATCCATTTTTCTTTTGTTTTGTGATAATATTCAACAATCCAGTGTTCTCCAGCTCCTGTCATTGCTTCTTCACTGACAGAATAAGTGAAACCACATCTTGTTCTTGCTGGAATGTTTTTTGCTTTTAAAATTGCAACTAGTAAAATGGAGGTTTCTCTACAACATACATGTATTTTGTCTTTAATTTTTCTTTTTGTTGTAAAATTATTATCTCTTCTTAATAATTCTGCTATCATTGATATTGCATTGGGAAATAGATCATTTTCAAAAATTAAGCTTGTTTCAGGTATTAAGGACATATCACCATAAAAACTGTCTTTCTTTTTTCTTTCATTTTCATCTTTTAAATCGAATGGATGAATAATTTGATTTCTAAGTAATGAACATAAAGTTTCTATATTATTAGGTAATTTTTTAGCAAAATTTGTGTAAAGTCCTAGATCAGTAAATAAACTTGTGTTTTGATAAAAATTAATAATTATATCGTTATTTTTCATTGGTTTCCTCCTAATATTTAAAATATAGCTAATTTTTTATTGTATTTATTATAACATATTTATTGTAACATAAATAAAAGTATTTTATTTTTTTGTTTATTATTCGATAAGTTTAATGTATAATGTAATTAGGATATGAGAATATTCTAAAATTGTAGTATAGAAGTATTTGGAGGTTTAAGAAATGAATGAAGTAAATGCTGTTTTTAGAAAAGCAAATCTTGATGATGTAGAGAAAATTATTGATTTATGTAATGAGTGTTTTGAAGAAAATACAAGTATAGAATATGCGAGAAAAGTATTTGAAGAGACTATGAATGATGAGAATCAAATTTACTTGATTGGAATGATAGACGATGAGGCTGTTGCTCATGTGAAAATTACAGTTATTCCAACAATTTATGAGAAGATGAATACCTATGCAATTATTAATCATGTTTGTGTAAAACCGAAATATAGACGTCATAATTTAGCAACTATGATGTTAGATGAAGTATTTAAAATTTGTAAAGAAAAGAATTGTAAAGCGGTTGAGTTATGGTCTAATAATTTTAGACAAGCAGCTCATGCATGTTATAAGAATTATGGTTTTGTTGTTAATGATGCAAAATTCTTTTCAAAGGAAGTATTTTCCAACGATTTTATTTAGGGGGGCTTTATGAAAATTAGTAATGTATATATTGGTGGTTGGTTTCAAAGGACAATGTTACAATTATCTGAAGTTTATGATTTCTTAAGAGATTGTAAAACTGAGCTTAATCTTGATGCTGAAAAAATGAGTGCATTTCGTAAGGCGTTAGAAATTGGTAAGATTGATTATGGTGTGGCAGGCGAAGAGTATATTGAATTTACTACTGCTGTTGATATTAAGGTTAAAATATTTGAAGATGGATTAATTGTTCTTAATAATCAGAAGGTAAGTGAAGATACTTTATTTGCTGATATCGATCATGTTCAAGACTATTATGAGAATAAATTAACCCCTGCTTTTAATTATTTATTTAGTTTAGGTGCTCCTGTTCCAAAGGAGCTTGCTAATATTGAAAATATTTATCCTTATTTTATTGTTTGTGATAATGTTGCTCGTGAGGGAATATCTGATTTATTGTCTAGAACAGAAAAACAGAAGTATTTTGAGTTTAATAATGATAAATATGATGTTATAAGAGGAGATAAATATTATTTTATCAATAATAAGAAACAATCTTTTGATAATATAGAAAGATATATAGAAGAACAGGTTTTTATTCGTGAGTTTAAAGGACAACTACATCGATACTTAAATATTCACCGAATTATTTGGGAAAAAATAGACGTTGTTAAAGAAAATATTAATGTAAAAGGTGCTGAAATTGTTAAGTTTACGACTAAACTTGAGGGTTATGCTAAAACGATTAACTTAATAGAAGGAAGAATTAATCAAATGAGTACTTATATTTCGACAAGAGAAAAGATTGCTAAAAGTGACTCTGAGTTGGAGGAATTTTTGGCTATATCTGGATATCGTTATGAGACTTTACGTGATACTTTAGATTATATTAAATATTTATGGGGAATGACGAAAAATTATGTTTCAGCAGCTCAAAAGTTATTTGATGGGATTAAGCAAGATGTTACATCTAGTTCTGTTAATAGTTTAACAATTGTTACTTCGATGAGTGCAGGGGCTTCTATTATTGGCTTACTTACAGAAACAGCACCTGAATTTACTATTTTTGGAGTTTTCTATTTCTTTATTTTAGCTATTATTGGATGGAGTTCTACTAGATTATTAAGTTTTATTTCAAATAATAGAAAATATGAAGTTAGTGATGTAGAATATGAAAAAGATTTTAAATAGGGTAGTATGAAAAGTTATTTTAATACATTTAAAGATCTTTTAAGTATTGCTAATAATCGATTGTTTCTTATTATTCAGATGTTTGTTAGTTCAGGTCTAAATAATGTTGCTAGTCTATTGCCTCCTGTTGCAACTGCTGGAATTGTTGCTATGGTTACAGAAAATAATTTTAATGGTATTTGGTTTTATGTTTTCTTGTATTTAGTGTTTTATTCTATTTATTTTGGGACTTTACATTGGAATTATTTTGCTTATACTAAGGTGGCTGATTATTATCATTTGGAAGTCCAAAAAATGCTTTTTGAGAAGGTTGCCAATAATGAAGCAATTTTTGAAAAATTTTCGAAAGGTAGAATTGTGGAAACTTGTAGTGATGATATCCGTTATTTGGTTGATGTAGTTGACTGTGTTGTTAAAGCCTCTATGAGCATTGTTAAATTATTGATTATTTTTGTTATATTTATGTATTATAATATTTTAGTGGCAACAATGGTGTTAGTCTTAGATTTATTATATTTAACATTAATGAATGATAATTCTAGGAAGTGTTCTAAATATTATGAAGGTACTAGGAAGTATGAAGATAAAATCATTGATATTTTAAATCAAATGCTTACTAATTTAAAACAGGTAAAGACACTTAATTTAATGCCAATGCTTAATAAAAATTTAGATAAAACTAGAAAAAGGTGGAGTGAGCAATATAAGGGTAGAAGAAGCAATATGACTATTCGCTATTGTTTGATGCCTTTTATTGTTTATATTGGAAAAATTATTTTATATATTTTTTTGGCCTATTTAGTTATTAACCAAAAGATGACTCTTGATAAATTGGTTTTATTAATTAGCTATTTTGAAATGACAATGACGTGTATGGATTTAATGCTTGATAATCTACTTAATCTTAGTAATTATGGAGTTAGAGTAAAGCGAATAAAAACGATTCTTGATTATACTCCTCAAAAGGGAATAGATTTTGGTGATTTAGATAATGATTATATTAATGGTAGTGTAGAATTTAAAAATGTTTGTTATCATATTAGAAATAAAAAAATATTAGATAAAGTATCATTTAAAATTTATCCTAATGAAATTAATGCTATTGTTGGACATAGTGGTAGTGGAAAAACAACTATTGTTAACTTGCTATATCGGCTAGGAAGAATTAAATCTGGGGAAATATTAATTGATAATGAAAGTATTTATAATTATTCAAAAGATGTTTATTCTTCTAATGTTTCAGGAGTCTATCAAAAACCTTTTGTTTTTGATATGAGTATTAAGGAAAATTTAGCACTAGTTGATTCTAATTTTAAAAATCAGGTTGAAGCTTGTAAGAGGGTAGGAATACATGATTTTATTGAAAGTTTGCCAAAAGGGTATCACACGGTTATTGGAGAAGATAATGTATTATTATCTGATGGTAAAAAGCAATTACTTGTAATTGCTAGAGCTCTTCTTTCAAAAGCTGAAATTTTAATTTTTGATGAGGTTACTAGTAATATTGATTCAGAACATACTAGTATGATTTCAGAGGTTTTAATGGATCTTAAAACAGATCATACAATTATTATGATTACTCATAAGCCTGAAATGATGAAAATTGCAGATAGGGTAATTGTTATGAATAATGGTCATGTTTCTTGTAAAGGACTTAATGAGCAGGTGTATAAAAGATCTAATATTTATCGAGATCTTCAAAATAGAAGCTTTGCTAGTATAAGTACAATAGAAGAATAAGGATTAAAAAAATAATTTTAACAGGTGTTAGAATTATTTTTAATTGAACTATATAGTTATTATATGATAGAATAGGTTTAATTAATATTTTATAGAGTGAGGTAATTATGTTAGAGGTTAGTCAGTTAAAAAAGAAATTTATTAGATATAATTCTAAAAGAAAAAAAGAAGAGTTTTTGGCGGATAATGATATTTCTTTTCAGGCGAAGGAAGGAGAGATTATTGGGATTTTGGGTCCTAATGGAGCGGGGAAAACTACTTTACTTAGAATGATTGCAGGAATATTAGAACCTACTTCTGGAATTATTGCTTTTGATGAAATGAATTTTAAAAGTAATGAGATTGAAATTAAAAAGAATATTGCTTATCTTTCTGGAAATACTAAAATTTATCATTCTTTGTCAACTTATGAACTTCTTAAAATGTGTTGTGAAATTTATCATGTGGATCAAAGTTTAGTCGAAAGTAGAATTCAAGAAGTAACTAATATCTTAAATATGAAAGAATTTTTGTATAATCGAATTGGAAGATTATCCACTGGACAAATGCAAAGGGTAAATATTGCTAGGTGTTTGGTGCATGACCCAAAATATTATATTTTTGATGAAGCTACTAATGGACTTGATATTATATCTAGTCAAATTATTTTGAATTTTATGAAGGAAGAAAGAAAAAAAGGAAAGTGCATTCTATATTCAACTCATTATATGGAAGAAGCGGAAAATATATGTGATCGAGTGATTATGATTAATAAAGGAGTAGTAATTAAAGAAGGTACTCCTGATATGATTAAACATGAAACTGGAACAACTAATTTACGAGATGCTTTTTTTCAGTTGATAGGAGGTAATATCAGTGAAAAGTAATGTTTGGAGTATTTTAAAAAAAGAAATTAAAGAAATGTTTAGAGATAAGAAATCTTTATCTATGATGTTAATTCTTCCTATTATGATTCCTCTATTAGTAATTGGAATGTCTGCTTTTTTTGATTCTCAAATGAATAAGCCAATAGAAGATTATAATAAAATAGGTTTTGCTTATGAAATGAGTGATGTTGAGAAAGATATTGCTCATGAGGTGGGTATTGATACTGTTTTTGGTAGTGAGAAAGAGCTTAAAAGAAAGTATTTAAAAGAGAAAATTGATTTATATGTCACAAAGGAAAATAATCGATATATTATTCATGGAAGTGAAAGTGATAATACAACTTATGCAACAGCATTAGCGGATTCTTATTTTTCATCTTATAAAGAATATTTGCAAAATATTTCTTTAACTAATTATCATGTTTCTCCTAAAGAAATTGTTAATATTATTACTGTTGAAAAAGATATTGTTGAGTCAGAGAATTTTTTTGCTGATTATATTACTAATTATGCTTTTTTGTTTATTATTATGGCAATTACTGTTTCTTCTACATATCCAGCTACTGATGCGACAGCAGGAGAGAAAGAAAGAGGGACCTTGGAAACTTTACTTACCTTTCCAATTAAGAGTAGAGACATTATTGTTGGTAAGTTTTTGGGTGTATCTTTATCTTCTATTATTACTGGTGTGATTAGTTTGACTCTAACGATTGTTTCTTTATTAGCTGCTAATCATATGTTTAAAATTTATGAAGATGTTAATTTGATGTTATCATCTGAAAGTATGATTTTTGCATTTTTAGTTATTATTGCTTATTCTTTATTAATTAGTGGTTTATGTATTGCTATTGCTAGTAATTCTAAAACTTTTAAGGAAGCTCAAAGTGCTTTAACTCCTTTAACTTTTCTTTCTTTCTTTCCTAGTTTTGTTGCTTTTATGATTGATTTAAAAACTACAACGTTATTATCTTTTGTGCCGTTTTTAAATTTTACCTTATTATTTACAGATATTACTTCTCATGATGTGAATTTTATTCATGTAATTTGTATGTTATTTTCAACAATTCTAGTTATTATTGTTGTGTTATCTATTATCATCAAACAATATAAATCTGAGAATGTGTTGTTTAATAAATAATAGTAGTTGTGCTCTTGGAGGTGAATGTTCATGGAATATAATATGGAAGAGTTCGTTACTACCTTAATAGTTAAACATCAACTTATTACTGATTCTATAGATAAGATTAAGTCTACTAATCAGGGTGAGAACCAAATTAGACTCTTTCTTTTGGCCATAAGAAATTTGTTAAAAAGTGAAAGTGCCTTTGTTTTAATGGATTCTGCGATACCATTAAAAATAAAAGAGTTTATTTTTTTTAATAGATTTAATTATTTAGATTGTGATTTAACTTGTTTAATGAACGAAATTATAGTTTTATTAAATGATATTACAACAAAAGATGATACTCAAATTAATCTTCTTGTAAATAATTATTTAACATATCAAGAGGAGTGTCGAAAAATAAACTTTCAAGAGAATCAACAATTATTAGAATGTATAGCATATGATATGATAGTTTATACGAATTTAGTATATGAAACATTAATGGATTTAGATTGTGATGTCTTATTTTTAGCATCTACTAATTACTTTTTGGCATTTTTTCCAGATCTTTATCAGAATTCTTTTTTCTTAGATCAGACTATTAAGAAGATTGAGAGTTGTTGTAATATGAGAGGTTTTTGTAATTTTGTATATAGAAAGAAAGCTAGAGATACTAGAAATCGTTTTTATAAGGTTTATTCATATAATAAAAATGGAAATAAATGACAGATATTTATTATGTAAAATTGAACCTGATCTATTGACATTTTAACTAAAATCATATAAATTATAAATAAGAAAAGGAGAAATGAGAAAATGAAGAAAAATATAATTTTTATGTTTTTGATACTTTTTGTTTCTGTTATTCTTATTCCTACAAGTACATTTGCAGCAGGATTAGATTTAACAGGTACAACTAGTGAAACATTGCAAGAAGCTTTTGATGCAGAAGGAATAACAAATTATGATCTTAGCAATTATAGTGAGACAGGAGATAAGGTACCCATTTATTTGTTTAGAAAAGATGGATGTGTAAATTGTAAAAATTTTCTAACTTATATAAAGGATGTATTACTTCCTCAATATGGAGATAAATTTAAAATAGTTAGTTATGAATTATCAAGTAATCAATCAAATTTTAATTTATTAAATAAAGTAGCAACTTTCTTTAATCAAGCTAGTACTACTTATGCTACTCCATATGTTGTTGTTGGAAGTAAAACATTTTCTGGAGCTATTTATCATAATGATACAATGAGAAATGAAATTGAAAAAACGATTCAATCTAATACTAATTATGATGTTATTGATGAAATGATGAATGGAAATCAAAATATTAACAATAATAAAATTTTTACTGATAATGATGTAACATTTACAAGTGATAGTCCATTAAACAGTGGTTATACATTAAAAGTATCAGCTGTAGATCTTAAAAATATTCCACTGGATCAATTTAATTATATCGTTGCTTATGATATTTCAATGTATAATGGAGGGACAATTGTTCCATTAAATAATGGTTCATTTCAAATTAAATTACCTGTATCTGAAAAATATGATACTTATAAAGTAGCTTATGTAGACAATGGATCAATTATTGAAACGTTAGATTCTACCTATGAAAACGGATATGTAACTTTTACAACTAGTCATTTATCTGAGTATGCTGTTTATGGAATGAATAATTCTGTTAATAGTAATGATGTTGTAAATGAAAAGAATCCTAATACATTAGATGGAATCCAAAAAAACATTATTATGTTAATTTTGGGAAGTTTAACATTATTTGGAAGTACTTTATTATACAAAAAATTTAATTAAGAGTTCTATGTGAAAACATAGAACTTTTTAGGAGCAAGTGATGAAAAAAAGAAAATTACATTTAAAAAAGAAAAAATTTTGTTTTATTCTTGTCATTCTTTTCTCTACTATTTTAATTTTTTATCATTTTGTTTGTATAGTCATATGGTGTTTTGATAATAGTAAAATTACTAGTGAGATCAAGGAAATACAAGAAGAAACACCTATTATTGAAAAGGAGATTTTTGATGGTGAGAAAGAACAACAGGATGAGCAATCTTCTTTTAATCCATATTTTGATTTTATTAAAACGAATTATATGGAAGTCAATTTCTCCAAATTAAAGGAAATGAATAAAGAAGTGGTTGCCTGGATTTTTGTTAGAGGAACTAATATTAATTACCCTGTTGTTCAGCATAGTGATAATCAGTATTATTTAAATCATAGTTTTAGTCGTTCTAAAAATGAAGCTGGTTGGGTTTTTATGGATTATCGAAATCAAAGAGATTCTTTTCAAAGAAATACAATTATATATGCTCATGGAAGAAAAAATGGTTCCATGTTTGGAACTTTAAAAAAGGTACTTAATAGCAATTGGTATCAAGATTCTAATAATCATATTATTAAACTATCTACTCCGTATGAAAATAGTTTGTGGCAAGTATTTAGTATTTATAGGATTCATACTACAAATGATTATATTCAAACTGATTTTTCGACTGATGGTAATTTTGTTACTTTTTTGGATAAGATTAGTAGTCGTAGTGTTTATGATTTTCAGACTACAGTAAATTTAGAAGATAAAGTATTGACCCTTTCTACATGTTTTAATGAAGAGGAAAAAGTTGTATTACATGCTAAGTTAATTGAATCGCAAAAAAGATAAGATATAAAATAATTAGGGGAGTAAGTAAATGAAATTTTTTGCAAAAGCAAATAATCAGGAAATAGGAATTTATTAATATGAGTTAGATATGAAAAAATTATATTAATATAAAAGAGAATAAGGCAAATTATTAGAATAGTATTCTAATTATTAGTTGGATTGTTATCTATTTGATGATGGTAAATATAAAGTTCTATCTCTATAACAAATGAAGGTAATAGATGTCTTCTATAGAGAAGAGGGCTATAATAATAAAGATATTTATGTTTCGATTAAATTTGGTTGATACGTTATGCTGAAAGAGGAGCAAAGGCATTAAAAAATGTAACAAATAGTAAATTGTAAAATTGAGAGTTTTTTATAGTTAATTAAGTTTTATATTTAATTTTTTTTAAGTATTGTAAAATATTAATATCTATGTTAGTATAATATTGTCTTGAAAAAGATATTTCTTATTTGGTCTGTTGGTGAAGTGGCTTAACACACTGCCCTCTCAAGGCAGCATTCACGGATTCGAATTCCGTACAG